>JBEKNG010000203.1:0-8452 GCA_049523075.1 Paraburkholderia sp. | reverse complement strand
GACCGGCGATGTAATTGGTGCCAAGGTCACGCACCTGATGGTTCGATTGCGCCCGGGCCAGCGCGCCGGTCGTCGAGGTCCAGATCGGCACGACGCCTAACAGGCCGCCGAGATGCCCGTACATTTCGTCGTTGCGTTTGGACTCGTCATAGAGGATTTCCTGGCCCGCATGCGCGCCGTCCGGCAGCCATTTTGCGTAGATGCGCAGCGGATCGTGCGCGATGCGTACCAGCATGTGATCGGGCTTGTCCGGCCACTCGGCCTTGATGCGCTCCCAGCGTAGCATCGTGAACTCATATGACGGATAGCCATTCGGTCCTTCCTGGATATAGCGCGGCAACGTGAGCGGATCGAGCGACTGGAACAGCGCGGTGAGCTGCGCGTCGTCGAGTTTCTCGAGCTCACCGCTTTGCTGGGCCTGCCGCAGCCAGCGCACCTGCTGATCGAGAGTCAGCTTGCCCGCTTGCGCCGGTGGGGTGGACGGCGCCTGCACGGCACCGGCGGCCTCGCTGCCGGCAGCGGCGTCTGCAGTGTTCGCGCCAGCCGGCTGCGTGCTGGATTGCGCGAACGCCACGGCCGATGCACAGGTGAGGACCGTGCAGGCAAACCAGGGCCGCAGCAGGTTGGCGACGCGTATGACGCGCGTGGAGGCCGACGCAGGTTGCGCATGCATGAACAGACGGTGCTTCATTCATTTCCCTCCAGATTCAGAATCTGCGGAATCGATCGCGGTCCTGCCGTTCGAGGCGTGCACGAGGTATGCACGAGGTGTACCTGTTGTCAGGCAGGGTTTTGTTTGGCGAGTTCCTCGTCGCGCAGCGCACGCCGCAGAATTTTTCCAACATTGGTCTGGGGTAACTCGTCGCGGAACTCGACCACCTTCGGCACCTTGTAGCCGGTCAGGTTCTTGCGGCAGTGCGCGATGACCTGCTCGGCGGTGAGCGCCGGATTGCGCGAGACGATGAACACCTTGACGCGTTCGCCTTGCGCGGGATCGGGAATGCCGATGGCCGCCACTTCGCGCACATCGGGATGCATGGCGATCACATCTTCGATCTCGTTCGGATAGACGTTGAAGCCCGATACCAGAATCATGTCTTTCTTGCGGTCGATGAGCCGCATGAAGCCGCGTGAATCCATCACGCCGATGTCGCCGGTGGCGAGCCAGCCGTCGTCGTCGAAGACCTTGGCGGTTTCGTCGGGGCGGTTCCAGTAGCCCTTCATCACCTGCGGACCCTTGACGCACAGTTCGCCCGCCTCGCCGATATTGGCCCAACCGCCGTCGTCCTTCCTGAAGCGGACCTGGGTGGAGGGAGCGGGCAGGCCGATCGAGCCTTCGAAATCGCGCATGTTTTTCAGGTCCACCGGATTCATCGACACAATGGGCGAGCACTCCGTGAGCCCGTAGCCTTCGATAATCGGTTGCCCGGTGACGGCCTTGAAGCGCTCGGCGACGGCTTTTTGCGTGGCCATGCCGCCTGCCATCGCAAGTTTCAGGTCCGAGAAGTCGCGCTTCCTGAACTCTTCGTTTTCGAGGAACGCGTTATAGAGCGTGTTGACCGCCGTGATGCCGGTGAATTTCTCGTGACGGATGATCATCATGACGCGTTTGATGTCGCGCGGATTGGCGATCAGGATGTTGCGTCCGCCCAGTCCCATGAAGATCATCGCGTTCACGGTGAGCGAATAGATGTGATAGAGCGGCAGCGGCGTAAGCACGGTTTCGATGTCACCGGTCAACTGTCCCTGCGACCAGACCTTGGCCTGCAGCAGATTGGCGATGATGTTCTGGTGCGTCAGCATGGCGCCCTTGGCGACGCCGGTGGTGCCACCCGTGTATTGCAGGAACGCCAGATCGCCATGGCTCGGGCGCACCGGCGTCAGCGGCCGGTTATAACCGGTGGCGAGCGCGTCTAGCAGGCGCACGGCCTGCGGCAGGCGGTACTTCGGCACCATCTTTTTTACGTGCCGCAGCACGAAATTGAGCAGCCGTCCCTTCAGGTTCAGTCCGTCGGCGAGCAGATCGCCGAGACCGGTGACGACCACGTTCTGTACGCGCGTGCCCGGCAACGCATCTTCGACGGTCTTCGCGAAGTTCTCGAACACGACGATGGTTTGCGCACCGCTGTCCTTGAGCTGGTGCGCGAGTTCGCGCACCGTGTAGAGCGGATTCACGTTGACGACCACGGCGCCAGCCTTCAGGACACCGAACAGCGCAACCGGATACTGGAACGTGTTTGGCAGCATGATGGCGACACGCTCGCCCGGCTTGACGCCGACGCTTTGCAGAAACGCCGCGAAAGCAGTGGCCTTGCGCGCCAGCTCGCCATAGGTCAGGTTGGCACCGACACTCACATACGCGACACGCTCGCGAAATTGCGCGGTGCATTCGTCGAAGAACTGCACGATCGACTCGTACTGCCGCACGTCAATTTCGTGGGGCACATTGGGCGGATATGAGTTGTACCAGATGCCGTCGGTGTTCGGCGCACGCTGCGCCGGTCTGGGCTCGACGGAGGGTGTCGGCGCCGAATGGGTAGGCTGGTTCATCGCATGTCTCCTGAAGCGCAACGCTTCGTCTGTGTCTGTTTATATGCAGCGGTATCGATGCGGGTATGTGGCATGAAAATAAGTTTGTGACGGCTAGCGTTCGAGAATCGCGACCACCCCCTGGCCGCCCGCTGCGCAGATCGAAATCAGGCCGCGCGCCGTGCCGGCCGGTTTGTCGAGTTGCGCCAGTATTTTCGCGAGGCCCGCGACGATCCGGCCGCCGGTCGCGGCAAACGGATGCCCGCTGGCAAGCGAACCGCCGTTGACATTCAGTTTCTCACGATCGATGGTGCCGAGCGGACCGGCGAGGCCAAGTTGCGTGCGACAATACTCGTCATCCTGCCACGCGGTCAACGTGCACAGCACCTGGGCCGCAAACGCCTCGTGAATTTCATAGAGGTCAAAGTCCTGCAGAGTGAGGCCAGCGCGCGCCAGCATGCGCGGCACGGCGTAAGCCGGCGCCATGAGCAGGCCTTCTTTCTTGTCGAAGTAATCGACCGCGGCCGTCTCTGACCACGTCAGATACGCGAGCACCGGCAGCCCATGTGCGGCGGCCCAGGCCTCGCTGGCGAGCAGGACGGCTGAGGCGCCATCGGTGAGCGGTGTGGAGTTGCCGGCGGTCAGCGTGCCGGCGTCGCGGTCGAATACGGGTCTTAGTCCAGCGAGTTTGTCCAGCGTCAGGTCGGCACGCAGGTTGTTGTCGCGCGCGAGGCCACGATACGGCGTCATCAGGTCGTTGAGAAAGCCGCGCGTGTACGCGTCGGCGAGCTTGCGATGGCTTTCGTAGGCGAGCTCGTCCTGCGCCTCGCGCGCAATGCCCCAGCGCTTGGCCATCAGTTCGCAGTGTTCGCCCATCGACAGGCCCGTGCGCGCTTCGCCATTGCGCGGCAACAGCGGCTTGAAGAACATGCCCGGACGCAGCCTGGTCAGCGCGCCGACGCGCTGGCCGGTGGTCTTGCCGCGATTCGCTTCGAGCAGAATTTTGCGCATCCGCTCGTTGACGCCGATCGGCGCGTCCGAGGTGGTGTCGACGCCGCCCGCAATGCCGGCTTCGATCTGGCCGAGGGCGATCTTGTTGGCCACCAGAATGGCAGCTTCGAGACCGGTGCCGCAGGCCTGCTGCACATCGTAGGCAGGCGTTTCTTTGGCGAGGGTGGTCGAGAGCACGGACTCGCGCGTGAGGTTGAAATCGCGCGAATGCTTGATGACCGCGCCCGCTGCCACTTCTCCCAGCCGTTCGCCGTGCAGGTTGAAGCGGTCGATGAGTCCCTGCAGCGTGAAAGTCAGCATGTCCTGATTCGAGGCGTTTGCGTAGGCCGTGTTCGAACGCGCAAACGGAATCCGGTTGCCGCCGATAATGGCGACGCGCCGCACAGCGGGAAGCGGGTGGGACATGCGTAGCTCCTTTCAGGGCATGGCGGGTGGGTCGGTGGTGGTGTTTCGCTGCGCGCTACCCGCTGAACGGGGGCGAGCGCCAGGTCATGAATGGCGCTCGTTCATAGCGTGGTCCATTGAAAGCGGCCGCGCAAATGCGGCTTGTCGCCGGCCGCGTCGCGCACTTCGAGTTCGCGCGTGGTCGTCGCCGCTATCGCTGCTGCCGCCGTCGCCGGTACGGTGGTCCATAAGGAGGCGTCGCCGGGCAGCAGCATCGGCAGCTTGAACTCGGCGCTGATGACCGCTTCGGCGAACGGCCTGGGCGGTTGCAGCGCAGCGGTTGCGCGCGCGAGGGTCCACATGCCGTGGGCAATCGCACGGGGAAAGCCGAACGCTTTGGCGGACAACGTCGTCAGATGAATCGGGTTGTAATCGCCGGACGCATGCCCATAGTCGCGCCCGAGTTGCGCGGGGAGCTGCCAGCGCGCCACGCGCCGCAACGCGTCGCGTTCAATCTCGAGCGCGGCCAACGGGTCGCCCACCGGGGCGGCGCCGCGCTTCAGATACACGCTGTCGCCGTCCCAGACGGCTTCGCCGCGACGATATAGGCGCGTGTGCAGCACGAACGCCTGGCCCTTGTCATGGCGTAGCAAGGCGCCGAATTCGACCTCGACGCGCAACACTTCGTTGTACGCGAGCGGCCGTCTGAGGCGCACATGATTGGCCAGATGCACGAGCCCGAGCGCGGGCCACGGGAAGGCGGGGTCGGTCAGCATCAGCAGATGCAGAGGGAAGGCGAGCAGATGCGGAAAGGTCAGCGGGACGCCGTGCTCCGGAATAAAGCCGCAGACGCGCGCATAGCGTTCGATGCCGGCGGGTTCGAGCGGCGCCGCCGGACGCACGAGGCGCAGCGCGGGCAACTGTGAGGCGCGGCCGCGCTTGAGCACGCCGGACAACGCGCGTGCATACAGCGTGGCCGGCGCGGGCAACTGTTCGATCAACACGGTTCGGGGGCGCGCCGCGCCGTAGGACTGACCGATGCCGGAGGGCTCGCCCATGCTCATGCTCCGATCAGGCTTTGGCCGCACACGCGCACCACCTGTCCCGTGACGCCGGCGCAACCGGGATGCGCGAGCCACGCAATGGTCTGGGCCACATCCGCCGGCTGGCCGCCCTGGCTCATCGAATTCATCCGGCGGCCGGCTTCGCGGAGCGCCAGCGGAATCTTCGCGGTCATCTGGGTTTCGATGAAACCCGGTGCGACGGCGTTGATGGTGATGCGCCGCTCGTCCAGCCGCGCAGCCATGCTTTGCACGCGGCCGATCACACCGGCCTTAGAAGTTGCGTAGTTGGTCTGGCCGAGGTTGCCGGCAATGCCGCTGATCGACGACACGCAGACGATGCGGCCACCGTCGCGCAGCGTCCCGGCGGCGAGCAGCGCTTCGTCGAGGCGTTCCTGCGCGGACAGGTTGATATCGATCACGCTGTGCCATGCGGCTTCGGTCATCCGCGCGATGGTTTTGTCTTTCGTGATACCGGCGTTATGCACGACGATGTCGACGCCGAGCTCGTCAAGTGCGGCGGCGATCTGCGAAGGCGTTTCGGGGGCGGCGATATCGAAGGCGAGGGCGGTGCCGGACAGTGGCCGGATCGTCGCCTCCAGCGCCTCGTGGGCGGACGGAATATCGATGCCGATCACATGCGCGCCTTCGGCCGCGAGCGCGTTCGCGATGGCCGCGCCGATGCCGCGCGCCGCGCCCGTCACGACGGCGCGTTTGCCGGCGAGCGGTTGGGCCCAGTCGATTGTTGATGTTTCAGAGGCGGCGTCAGCGATGCGGATCACTTGACCGGAAACGTAAGCCGAACGCGGCGACAGAAAAAAGCGCAAGGTCGCCTCGGCCTCGTTCTCGGCGCCTTGCGCGACGTAGAGCAGATTAGCCGCGATACCGCGCCGCGCCTCCTTGCCGAGCGAACGTGTGAGCCCTTCGAGCGCCCGTTGCGCGGTCCATTGCCGTGGATTCGCGCAGGCTTCGGGCGGCCTCCCCAGCACAACGATTCGCCCGCACTTGCCGAGCGAACGCAGCGTGTCGTGGAAGAACGCAAAGGCGCTATCGAGCTGGCTGCTGTCTTCGATACCGCTTGCGTCGAAGATCAGTGCGGCGACCCGCCCGTGCGGCCCGGCTTCGGCAGGCTCGAAGCGGCCCGTCATCAGGGCGTGGCGCGACGCGAGCGGTATCCACAGTCCGGCACTTTCATGCGCGACGCTGACGAAGCCGCTACGCGCGATCACACCCGCGAGCGCATCGAGCAGATGCGGTTCCCGCCCCGCCCCGATCGCGACGAGCCCGTCGAACTCGGGCTGATCCGCGCGATAGCGGCGCAATACCTCGGGCTTCGGCAAACCGATCGAGCGCACAAGGCGCGCACCGAACGGCGAGTTGACGAAGTTCAGGTAGGTGTCTTTCATCTTCTGTTGCTCCGCTGGCCAGTCGGGTTCGCGTCATGGTTTTGCCTCAGTGTGCAGGGCCCGATGCTCAGGCTGCAAGTTGGATCGCTTTTTCGAGCGCCTCCTTGCGCTGTTGCAGGCCCTCGAGCATGCCGAATTCGGCCGCGAAGTCGTCGACCTTCACCACCTCGGCGCCATAGCGCGCGTAGTCGTCGAGCACCTGGCGCTCGTCGGCGTCGATGAGGCCTTGCTGTTGCGCTTCTTCCGTCCACGCGTCGAGATGCGCAAGGCTTTGCGGCATCGGCGTGAGCAGGCCTTGCTTGACCGCTTCGCGCAGCTTCTGGTCGATGGCGTTGATGCGCGGGCTCAGCGCGAACAGCACCTCGCCGTAGCCGAGCGGATCGACGTCCGGATGCGGCACATACGAGTCGGCGACGAGCCGTTCACGCGCGGCGCCCGGCGTTTGCATCAATTCGGCGATCGCGCTGCCGAGGCTGTCCGAGGGCGCGCGGTGCGGCAGACCGAACGGAAACGCGAGCACGCGCACGAGACCCGCGGCGAGGCGGTTCGGATAATTGACGAGCACGCCGTCGATAGCCTCCTGCGCCTGATGCAACGCGTCCTCGACGCCCCAGCGCACGAGCGGCAGATCGCTTTGCTGGCGGCCCTCGTCCTCAAAACGCTTGAGCGTTGCGGAGATCAGATAGAGCTGCGACAGCACATCGCCAAGCCGCGCGGAAATCCGCTCGCGCCGTTTCAGATCGCCGCCCAGCACGAACATCGACACATCGGCGAGCAGCGCGAACACAGTGGAAATGCGTGTCGCTGCACGGTAGTACGGCAGGAGCGGTGCGTAGGCGCGTTGCGGTTTGCGGATGAATACGCCGGCCGTGATGCCGTAGACGAAACTGCGCACCACGTTTGACAGCGTAAAGCTAACGTGACCGAAGAACGCCTCGTCGAAATCGCGCAGGGCTTTGCTGCGGTCGGCTTCGCGCGTCGCGGCCATTTCCTTGAGCACATACGGATGGCAACGGATCGCACCCTGGCCGAAGATAATCAGGCAGCGCGTCAGAATGTTGGCGCCTTCGACGGTGATCGAAATCGGCACCTGTTGATAAGCGCGCGCGAGGAAGTTCGACGGTCCCATGCAGATGCCCTTGCCGGCCACGACATCCATGCCGTCGTTGATGACCTTGCGGGCACGCTCGGTAATGTGATACTTCGCGATCGCCGAGATCACGGAGGGCTTTTCACCGAGGTCGACCGCATGCGCGGAGAGCCGCCGCGCTGCGTCCATCACATACAGATTTCCGCCCATGCGGCCAAGCGCCTCCTGCACGCCTTCGAACTTGCCGACGGCGGTGCGGAACTGGCGGCGCACGGCGGCGTATGCGCCGGTGCCGCGCACGGCTATCTTCGCCATGCCGACGTTCGACGACGGCAGCGAAATGGCCCGGCCGGCGGCCAGGCACTCCATCAGCATGCGCCAGCCGTTGCCCACCTGGGCGCGTCCGCCGATCACCCAGTCGAGCGGGATGAACACGTCCTTGCCCGAATTCGGACCGTTCTGGAACACCGCGTTGAGCGGCCAGTGACGGCGGCCGATGCTCACGCCAGGGTGCGAGGTGGGAATCAGTGCGCAGGTTATGCCGGGCTCGTCCGCCAGGCCGAGCAGATGATCCGGATCGAGCGCGCGAAAGGCGAGGCCAAGTACGGTCGCAATCGGGCCGAGCGTGATGTAGCGCTTGTCCCACGTCACGCGAAAGCCAAGCGTCTCGTGGCCTTCGAAGCTGCCTTTGCAGACAATGCCGACATCGGGAATCGCCGCGGCATCCGAGCCGGCATAGGGGCTTGTCAGCGCGAAGCAGGGGATTTCAGCACCACGTGCGAGGCGCGGCAGATAGTGGTTCTTCTGTTCTTCAGTGCCGTAGTGCATCAGCAACTCAGCGGGGCCGAGCGAGTTCGGCACCATCACCGAGACGGCGGCCGCCGAGCAGCGGGTGGCAAGCTTCATGATGACCTGCGAATGCGCGTAGGCGGAGAACTGCTTGCCGCCATACTGCTTCGGAATGATCATTC
>JBEKNG010000202.1:0-8475 GCA_049523075.1 Paraburkholderia sp. | reverse complement strand
GCCAGCGGCGAGCCCACTGCCAGAACCCGTTGTTGCACCTGCGAGCCCCAAACCGCCCGTCCCCACACCACCCAGTGCTACGCTGACCGCGCGCCGCACCGCAGCGCTAGCCGAGAACGAGTCGAAACCCGCCCCCACCATTGCTTCGACCATCGAATCCATAGTACAGCCGCGCTTCGCGTTGGTGGCCAGCCAATCCTCCCAGGCCGCGTCCACGACAGGCATAGGTGTTCGTCCCATTTGATTTTGATGGTTCGGCGCGCCCAGTAATTGACCGCTAACGACACGACAGCTAATGGCCACTCAGGCACGGCGCGCCTGCTGACGAAATACTGCATCATCTGGCCGACCTCGTGCAAGTACGCCGGAGCCGGCCCCTCAGTGTAGTCCCGTGCGGTCCGGCGCAGACTCAGGCCCGTGTAGCTCCGTTTTCCGGTCAGCATCGAGGCCTCTTCTCGCCTGCGCGCGGATCGCTGAAGACCACGTCGTCGGCGTAGCATGCGCCCGTGGCTTCGCCATCGCGCTTTTGGAAAGCCTCGTAGAAGCGTTCGATCAACCCGGTGTCGGGATGACTCATTGTTGGTGCTGTTCCCGTTCTAAACGGATTGGAGTCTGGAAAGAGGCGTCACGCAGACAATCCCTTGTGACCCCACGGGTCTGAACAGCACCAGCAAATCACCGCAACATTTGCATTGTGCCATTCGAACCCACCCGGCCCTCAGAGGGCGGCCATTGTCCCTGGCGGGCTAGCTGCCAGATCGCGCCGTTGCGCGCCCAGCCTGCCCGGCCGCGCCAACCGCCGCGCGGCTCGCCAGCATCCGCACCACTAACGCAATCACCACCGCAATTGCCGCAGCCAGATAAAGTGCTGCAGCAAAACCGCTGGCTAAGCTGGCATGGGCGGCCGCGGCAAGCGATGCGCGAATGGCCGGCGGCAAATGCGCGCTCGCCTGCCCGATATCGCCCGCGAGCAGGCTCGACATGAAGCCCGGATCCAGTTCGTGTCTGACGGTCGAGGTCAGTTCGGGCCGCGCATAAAACGCAGTCTGGGCACGCGCCGCCAGCACTGCACCGAGCACGCCGACCGACGTCACGATGGCGGTAAAGCGCGTCGTTGTGCTGATTCCCGACGCCATGCCTGTGCGGTTGGACGGAACGCAGGCCATGATGGCCTTTTGCGTATCGCCGTTCAGCACGCCTGCGCCGAGGCCGGTGATCACCATGCCGCATGCCACGAGGTCGTAGCGCCCTGCCGCGGCGACCCAGGCCGTCAGCAGATTGCCGGCGCCGATCAATAGCAGTCCTATGCTCAAAATCGTCATGCCCGACAGGCGCCTCGACAACCTGGCGCCGATATACGGGCCTACCACCATCGCGAGCGCGAACGGCAACATCCCCAAGGCGGCCGTGATCGCGGATAGCCCGAAGGCGTTCTGCAGATAAAGCGGCAGGAAGGTCATCATCACCTGTGCACAAGCGGCATAACCGAACATCGCGAGGACGGCGGCAACAAAGCGCGGCTGGCGGAACAGCGCCAGGTCGACCATTGCATGCCGGCGCACGCGTTGCACCTGGACGAACGCTGCCAGCAGCAGCGCCGCAGCCGACAGCTTGACACCCGTCGCCCCGCTCGCCCATCCCGCGGAGGGCGCTTCGATCAAGGCCCAGATGCCCAGCGCCAACGCCAGACCGAACAACATGCTGCCTACCGCATCGACCGGTCCGGCGTCGGGGTTGCGCGATTCCCGGATCGAGCCGAGGACACACCCGGCCAGCACGGCGCAGACCGGCAGATTCAGCAGGAAAATCCACCTCCAGCCGAGCCATTGCGTGATGACCCCGCCCACGAGCGGCGCCACGGTCGTCGCCAGTCCCATGCAGGTGCCCCACACCGCCCAGGCACGAACGCGCTCGGGTCCCTCATGAAACGTATTGGCGATGACGGCGAGCGCGGCGGTAAGCAGCATCGCCGCCCCGACTCCCTTCACGGCACGGGCCAGATTGAGCAGCGTCGCCGACGGCGCCACGCCGCAGCCGAGCGACGCCAGAAAGAACACGGCGAGGCCGAGCAATAGCATGCGCTTGCGGCCAAAGCGATCGGCCAGACCACCCGCCGGCAGAAGGCACGAGGCGAACGCGACCATATATGCGCTGACGACCCATTCGACGTCGGCGAAGCCCGCGTGAAACGAGCGCGCGATCGACGGCAAGGAAACGGCCACCACGTTGGTGTCGAGCACGATCAGTGCACAGGTGGCGGAGGCCGTGGCGAGGACGAAGCCCGCGTTGGTGGCGCTGCGCGCCGCTGGAAGAGGGACAGATGTATCTGCGGCGTGAGCGCGCCGCTCGTCGCGAATCTGAGGCATAGGGCTAACCGGGACTAAAAGAGAAGAAAGATCGGCGCCAGTCTAGCCGCGTCTCAATTGCCCGTCATTATCATAGAATGACAAAACAATTGACTGAATTGACAATACTATGCGGCAGCTCGAACTTCGTCACCTCCGCTGTATCGCCAGCGTCGCCAAACACCTGCATTTCTCGCGGGCGGCTGATGAACTGGAGATCGCGGCGCCGTCGCTGACGAGACAGATCCAGGAGGCCGAACGGTTGCTCGGCGTAAGGCTCTTTCATCGAACCAAACGCTCAGTGGCGCTGACCGCCGCCGGCGAAGCTTATCTCGCGGATATCACGCCGGCGCTCGAGCACCTCGCGCGCGGTGCCGAGCGTGCCGCGCTCGCAGAGCGCGGCGAACTGGGCCGCGTTGAAATCGGTTACGTTGCGTCGGCTGCGTATGGTGGCGTACTGCGGCAAGCGGTGGGCGGCTTCCGTGCGGTGCATCAGGGTATCGAGATCGTGATTCGCGAGGTGCCGATGGATCGCGTGCCCGCGATGCTCAGCGATGGCCAACTCGACGCCGCCTATGTGCGTCCACCCATGCAATTTCGTGAAGGCGTCCAGACCGCCACGGTGTATCGGGACACGTTCGTGCTCGCGCTGCCGGAAGACTCCGAACTGGCGGCGTCAGCGGCGCTGTCCCCGGCGCAGTTGCGCGACGAGTGGTTTGTGCTGCCGGAGCAGGAAGCCGGCACCTACGAAGTCGCGCGCCGCGGCCGCTTCTCGCCGAAGCTCGGCCCGCAGCCCGGCACGCTCGCCGCGGTGCTGGCCTGCGTGTCATTAGGTGGTTATGTGGCGGTCGTACCGCACACGCTCGCCGACTGCATCACATTGCCCGGCGTCGTCTACCGGCCGATCAGCGGCAAGCCGATCCCGTCGGAAATCGCGCTCGCCTATCGGCAATTCGAACGCGCCCCCGCGGTGCGCACCTTCGTGGATTACGTGAAGAATCGGTAGGATCGGCGCTTGTTCTGCTGACTCGCCTACCACTGCGACGCCATTCGTTATATCCTACAGAATATGACGGAAGGGAGCGAATCAGGAGCTGAGGGCGCGTCCAGCGCTCCGTGCGCCGAGGACACTCCGCCAACCGTGCAAAGCAACCGGCAACCTGGAGACCAGACTGGTGCGCAGTCCATCCACCCTGTCCGAATCATCGGAACGCCGCGACCGGCGCCCGAAAAGCTTTTCAACCACGATCACCGCGTTGAAAGCCGCGCCTGATCGCGGGCGCGCCGAGCTGATCCGCGATGTCGTTGATGCTTTCAGGCGTCTTTACGGCAGCGTGCTGCGCTTCGTCCAGATGTTCGCCGACGGCCAAGGCGGTTTCCCGTCGGCCGGCACCTCGGGCTCGCAGTCGTTCAACCGGTTGCTCTCACTACTCGTTGAGCAAGGCAAGGCGGCCGGTTTCCGCCGCTTTTACGAGCTGAGAACGGCGATCGAGGAAGCCCGCTCTGCCGAACAACTGCGCGACGCAATTTTCTCCGACGCACATAGCAACGACCACGCAGCGCTGCGCAGGGCCGCAGCGGAACTGGAACGCCTCGACGCGACTTTCGTGGGTCTGTGTGTCGAGCACGTGTTGGAGCAACATGCCCGCGAGTTTCTGGTCGTGACTTCCCACGCCTAGGGAAACGCCAGAGGGTAGTCCGTCGCATACCCATCGCTATATTCGATGATATATTTCGGTACCAAGATTTTGGTAGCAGCCTCGACATCATCCGGTGCACGTCGCCGGCGAGTCCTGACACCGAACCCCGATTCGAGGTCATCATGCAAGCTCCCCCGTTTCGCCTCGCTCGCACCGCTGACGCCAGCCGTGACGACGACATCGCCGGCGCCCTTCTGCGCGCGGCCGATGCCTGCTGCGCGTCGCCCTCATCCGTGCAACTTGCCAGTTCGAAGCGGCGCACCCGACTCGCGGACCTCGATCCCCATCTGCATTGCTCGGTGATCGGGACGTGCCTCACCACGCACGAATTGCGCAAGCTCGTGCCCAAATTCACCGATCTCGATCGCCAGCACTCCAGCGACCTGGAAATTCACCACGCCGCGGTCGAGCTTGCCATTGCGGGCGGAGCCGGCAGCAAAGCGCTGCACAAAGCGCTCGACGAACGCTACGCCGGCGCCATCCGCCGCTTCGATCAGGCCCGCGATGAAGAAGCTGTGCTCGCGCTGTGGAACGAGGCGCTGAAGAACGGCGACATCCCGCCGACGTATTGGGCGCTAATGACTCACCCGTATGCAACGATGCCGGTTCGCCAGGCGGCCTTCGGCGAACTGCACATGCTGTCGCACCTGGTCGGTGCGGCGAATCGCGCGGATATCCGGCGCCTTGTGGCGCTCGAAGAAGAAAATGCCGCGCTGCGGGATAAGATTGAACGGCAACAGAGCCGCCTGCACGAGATCAGCACGCAGCGCGACGCGGCACTCGGGCAATTGAGCGAGCAGATCGTCAAACTGACCGCCCGGGCTAGCCGGCAAACGTCAGCCGACACCGCCAGTCTCGCGGATGAGGTCAAGGCGTTGCAGGAGAAACTCGTGGAAGCCGACCAGCGCCTCGCGCTCCACACCAACCGCCGGGAAGCCGCAGAACAGCGCGCCTTGCAGGACCAGGCCACGGCCCAGGCGCTGCGCGAGAGCCGCGATCAGGCGCTGGCGTTGCTGAAGGTGGTCCAGTCGGAATGCCACGCGCTTGAGCGGGCGACCGTCGACGCGCTGGATCAGCCGGATGCGCGCCGGGCGGGACTCGCCGACGTGGCGGGCAAGCGGGTGGTGTATGTCGGCGGCCGGCCCGGCTCGAACGCGGCGCTCAAGGCGCTGGTGGCTTCGGCCGGTGGCGAACTGGTCGTGCACGACGGCGGCGTGGAAGATCGCAAGGGTTTGCTGGCGGCCGCGCTACCGGGCGCCGACCTCGTGGTGTTCCCGGTGGACTGCATCGATCACGATTCGATGAATATGTTAAAGCGCGTGTGCGAGCGTCATCAGGTGGACTATTACCCGCTGCGGACGGCAAGCGTCGCCAGTTTCATCGATTTGATCGCGCGCCTGCAAACCGATCGAAGCGCGTCGCAAAACGTACCAGTAAGCGCGCGTCCGCCGTCAGCGTTCTGTCTGCGGCACGGGTGAGACGCGCGGGGCGCTGATGGCGCTTGTTTGTCGCGTTTATCCGCGCTGAAGGCGAGTGGCATTGGGAATAGCGAGCCGGCCCCCGCTTTCGCCGGGTCACCGCCCGACCTCACTTCAGGCCGCGTCAGGGCCGGATTAACCGGATCAGTTCGTCGATCTGTTTCGCGCAGGCCGCTGCGGCTTGCGCCTCGACGTCACGATAGAGGCGCACGATGCTCTCTCCGACTGGAGTGAGCACGCAGCCACCGCCGCTTTGTCCGCCCTGCTCGGACACCGTCGCGGGCGACTTAAGCGACTGGTTCAGCTCGTCAATCAGCAACCACGCGCGCCGGTATGACATATCGAGGCTGCGAGCCGCAGCCGAGATCGAACCGTGCTCACGCACCGCTTCGAGCAATTCGACCTTGCCCGGTCCGAGCGCCACCGTCTCGCCCTTGCGAATGCGCATCCGGAAACGCACCTCGGGCCGCGTCTTGGTACGGGATGAGGTGGGGGCCGGGGTAGGCGCTTGCGTGCCGAGATTGATGCCGGTTTTGGCGCCGATTTTTTTCGCCGGGACGGATTGGGTTTTCGCGGATTCAGCCATGCGCGAAAGCATACACGAAGCGGGTTGCGAGGCAATCCTCGAAAACAGCGCCTTGCGCACCACTGCACCATCGAGCCCGGCGACGCCTCAGAGGGCAACAGACGAAGCCTCAGGCAACGGGTGGAAAGCAATACCCGTAGTCCTGGCAACCGGGACAACCCGGTGCAGGACCGGGCTCCTTGCCGAGAGACAAGGCAAGCTGCCGCGCCAGAAACTTCTTCCAGCGCAGATTCTCGACGTTAAGTACGACCAGCGACGGAAAATACCGTTCGAGCATCGCCGAGACCTCGTCGCGTCCCGCCAGCCCCAGATCGCGCCACAGATGATCCGGCCGCAAGCACGCGTGCGCGATGATCGAGGCGAGACAGTCGGCGTCTTCGAGGGGCACGGCTGGATTGACGCACTGCAGCAGCAACGCCCGCAGGGCTGAGACGAACTCGACGTGTTCCTGTTTGTTCAGTGTCATCGTGGCTGCGGCTGCGGCTGCGGCAGTGGCCGTGGCAGCGGCAGCGGCAGCGGCTGAGTCGGCTGGACCTCGTAAGCCGGCGGTGCCAAGTAAGGCGAATGAGCCCGGTAAGGCGGGCAACGCCAGCGCCCCGGCGAAATGCCGGCTGACGAGCCCATCCCACTGCGTCTGCGACAGGCCAAGCAAGACCCACTCCCCGCGCACTTCGCGCGCCGCGATGAGTTTCGCAAACAGGTGAGTATCGAAGGAACATCCGTCGACGGCCGCCGACATCCATTGGCTTGCACGCTCGGCGCAAGCCTCATCGAGGCGTTCCGCCTGGGCCGCCATAGCAGGCGGCGTAGCAGATGAACGGGGGAGCGTATCGTCAGACATGGTATGCAGGCTGCGGGGAGATTGGCCCATGGTACGACGACGCTTCTACTTGCGCGCAAGGCGTCGACAAAAGCCGCATAAACCGCTTAGGCCCCGACGCCCCACGCAAAGCTTGCTAGCGCATCACAGCGGGCGCAGCAACTGCACGTCGATACGCGTGAGCCGCTTGACGTGCCGCGGCGCCGCCATGATATCCGCGCCGGAAAACAGGATCGGCGCGCCGTCTTCCACGCTCAAGGGCTCGCCGTCGCACTCGTAGGCAATCAGCGCACTCTCGCCCACCGGCGTGTTGAATAATTCGTGCCACGAAAAGGTCACCGCGTACCCGTCGTGCGCGGCCGCGACGAACACCATCCGTTTGAAATCGCCCGGCGACTCGTTGCGCAGACCGGCCTCCGAGATCAGATCGGTCAGCAATACGCCACGATACCGGCCCACGCGGCGGATATACCGGTTGGTCGTAAAACAGCGCAGATCGAACGGCGCGCCCAGCGCGCTGTCGTAGCGTCTGAGCTGTTCGACCGATAACGACAACGGACGCAGCACGTGGCCGGTCAGGACGAAATCGCTGGCAGCCACCCCGTGCGCCGGCTCCACGCCCACATTCAACAGTTCCATGCTTGCAGATCCTCCGGCATCGAGTACGGCGCGCGTTGAGTAAAACGCAGCGAAAAGCGCGCAAAAGTCGCGTCAAAACGACGCATCAAAGTTGCGGCACAAACCTCGGTGTAATCGCGTCACACGATGCGCCACAGCGCTTGCAACGCTATATTCTCACATATATTACGCCGCGCTCCGCCCGGACCGGCAGGCGGTCGAGCGACATACCCGATATATTGCTCGACCAGTGCCTCCCGGCGAGCGAATCGACCCACATTCCCGTTCGACGTCGTAATATAGCGGTCTTTATAACGCTACGGGAAAAGGCATGATTCGCAAGCTGCTCGCATCTTTCACGGTAGTCGCCGGCATGGTGGCCGCCACCCCCAGCTTCGCCCAGGACAATACCGTCAACGTGCTGTACGCCGGCTCGCTGGTCAACCTGATGGAGCGCAGCGTCGGGCCCGCCTTCGAGAAGTCCACGGGGCTGCAGTTCCGCGGCTATGCGGCGGGTTCGAACAAGATCGCCAACGAAATCAAGGGCAAGCTGCGCCGTGGCGATGTGTTTATCAGCGCGAGTCCGACGGTCAACCAGGTCCTGATGGGCGCGGAGAACGGCGACCATGTGAGCTGGTATGTCAATTTCGCCCAATCGCCGCTGATGATCGGCTACAACCCGAAGAGCAAGTTCGCCGCCGACTTCAAGACGAAGCGCTGGGACCAGGTGCTGCAGGAACCGGGTATCCGTATCGGCCGCACCGATCCCAAACTCGACCCGAAGGGCGCCTTCACGGTTGAATTGGTAACGAAGGCAGCCGAGCTCTACCACGAGCCGGACCTCGTCGAAAAAGCGCTCGGCGACCCCGAGAACCCCGCTCAGGTATTGCCTGAAGAAACCCTCGTCGGACGCCTGCAATCCGGCCAG
>JBEKNG010000201.1:0-8490 GCA_049523075.1 Paraburkholderia sp. | reverse complement strand
GCCCAGTTCCATGCCATACGCCTTGGCCAGATGCCGCTCGACCAGGGCGACGAGCGCGGCGGCGGTCGTGTACGAACCGCTCGGATCGGCGAACACCGACACTTCAAACGGCGGGACCATGGCTTTGCGCGCCGTATTGAGCATGTCGGCGGCGAGCATGACGTCGCGCCCGCCAATGAAGATGCCGGTGCGCGACACACCCTTCGGACCACGCGAAAAAATCGCATCCTGAGTCAGGGTCGCGACCATCCCGGCTTCGACGCTGCAATACGGCACGATGACCTGGTAGCCGGCGTCGGCGGCCATGTTCACGTCAAACGGACTCATCTGTGGCGTGGCCGTGAACATGTGCAGGATATAAGGCCTTTCGGTGGGTTTTTCAGTGGTGTCGGACATGGCAGGAGGCTCGTTTCAGTGGCGTTTCTCATGCAGGGCACGAGGCAAGGGCTCATGGCTCCGTGTAGCTGCCTACGGCTGCGTGGACCGCCGGCTTCGCTGGCAGTGGCGCGGGACCGTGACGCATCAAGCAGCGTCGATGCGCTGCTGCTGCCGGGCTTCGGCGGAGCGCACCGTCGCGCCGCGATTACGCCCCGCGACCACCGTGCATTCGATGTGCGGCATGCCACGCGTGGTCTCACGGGCCGTGGCGAGCGCACCCTCGGCCTCGCGCGCGCTGGCGACGATTGCAAAGCCCGTCGGCCCCCACGAACTCTGGCCGATGCCCGCGGTTCGCTCCGCGGCCACGGCGCGCAGCGCGCGCTCGACATCGGGGCTCGCGAACACGCCGCCTTGCACGGGGGCAAAGTATTCGCCAATTGTCTGCTGCATCTCCGTCAGGCCTTGCGCGAAGGGCAGGATGTTGCGCTCCGCGGCACCCGGCAGAATCTTCATCAGGACGAGGTGGCACAGATGCGCGGCGAGTTTCTGCGGAAATGGGGCGAGCGCGGCGAGGCCGCGCCGTTCTTTAGCACCGTGCAGGCCCTCGCGAGCACTGTCGCTGACGAGCAGGACACGCCAGCCATCCGGAAACGGCTGGCGTGCAAGCAGAGGCGGCACGCCGTGGTGCAGGTCGCCGGACGGTCCGCCGTCCACCAGCAGGCCGCCGGATTCGAAGCCGAGGACGCCGATGCCCGAGCGCGCGCCGCGCCCGAGCAGGCTTGCGAGCTCGGCGCTGGTCGCGACGTGGCCGAGCAGACGCACGAAGGCACTGCCGACGGCGAGCGAAAGTTGTGTGCCCGATCCCAAGCCGCTGTGCGCGCGCGGCGTCCGGGTCACCGCGATGGCGACGGGCGTCGGGTCGTAGGCGGCATGCAGCCGTTCCAGACAGATCGTAATGCGCTCGCGTTCCGCATCGGTCACCGCGCCTTCGATCTGGTCGCGTCCGGCGAGCCGCGCTTCGACCTGGGTGCCGGCGCCGTCGATCACGAGCCCGAGGCTGCCGAACGCGCGTCCCAGCGAGGCGTTCGGATCGAGAAAACCCAGGTGCAGCCGCGCGGGCGCATCGACCGTCACGCAGGCATGTGGCTGAAGGCGGCGACTATGAAGCTGCATCGTGAGTGTCCTTATTCGTGCCTGACTTGTCGTGCCCGACTCGTCGTGCATTGGCGGGCGTACCCAAAAGGCGGTCGCGGCCGCCGCGCGTGCCGCAGCGCAGCGGACCGGCGGGGGACTCCAAGCGAAAGCCGTACCAGGCCCGCGGCGCGGGACATTAATCGCCTGGCGTGGTCTTCGCCGCGTCGTACTTGATATAGCGGAAACGCTGGTCGTCCGTTGGCGTACCTTCGAGCGGGCCGCCGTCCGTTCCCGGCTGCCACTGAATGAATGATTCGATCTTGCTGGCGAGTACAAAGTCCTTGTCCGTGATGCCCTTCGCGGAATGCGTCTTGAGCTTTACGGTCACGAATGCATAGGACACCGTGAGATCCGGGTGATGCCACGCGGCTTCCGCGAGGTGGCCCACCGCGTTTACCACCATCAAGGTCCCTTTCCAGCCTTCGGTGCGGTATTTGCGCCGCAGCCAGCCGTCTTCCAGATACCAGTGCTGTAGCGGACCAACGAGGCGTTGCTGGATCTCCTCATCGGAATAGACCTGTTCTGTATTTGCCATGACCGTCGCTCCGCTCGTGATGAACCGCTCATAACCGCATGATGCGCTGCAATAGACGGGCCAGTCACGTGATTGGCCGCGGGCGGAGGCGTTTTGTCGCTGCTTGCCTCCCGACGGACACGCTTCGTATCGCCGCGTGACACAGAATGTCCCACGTGGCGCGACGCAGCCGGTCACGGCCGTGACACCGCCGCGCCGGATGGTGAGTGATCCGAATCTGATGCGAGCGCGGCGCGAATTGACGCGCCGCGCGCAGCACTGCGCCGCGCGGCGTGTATTGACGAGCTTGTGGCGGCGAGCGATGCGCACGGTAGTTCGATTCCGGCATGGAATATGCGTCGGCCGTCATGCGCCGCAAAGCCCGACAACGATCGGGTGAGGGCGCTGATCGTTACCCGCATCCATGGAGGCGCGCCCGATGCGACGAGGTAGCGTGGGTCATTCGTGAGTTGAACAGCAAGACCATTCTGGAGGAGACATGAACTTACGCACCACGGTTCTTGGGCTCGCGATCCTCGCGTCGGCAGCCTTGAGTTCTATCATTGCACAGGCCGATCCGCAGCTCGATGAGGCCTTGAAAAGTCCGTCCAACTGGGCGGCCCAGGCGGGCGATTATGCGAACCATCGCTACAGCCCGCTCAAGCAGATTAACGAAAACAACGTCGGGAAACTACAGGTCGCATGGACCATGTCGACCGGCGTGCTGCGTGGCCACGAAGGCTCGCCGCTCGTGATCGGCGACACCATGTATATCCACTCGCCGTTCCCTAACAAGGTTATTGCAATCAACCTGAAAGACCAGACGTTCATCTGGCAGTACCTGCCGAAGCAGGATGACCAGGTGGTGTCCGTGATGTGCTGCGATACCGTCAACCGCGGGCTCGCATATGGCGACGGCAAGATCTTCCTGCAACAGGCCGACACCAAACTCGTTGCGTTGAACGCGAAAACCGGCGATGTGGTCTGGACCGCGCAAAACGGCAATCCGAAAGCGGGTGAAACCAACACCAATGCGCCGCACGTATTCGGCGACAAGGTGCTGACCGGTATCTCGGGCGGCGAGTTTGGCGTGCGCGGGCGTCTCATCGCGTATGACATCAAGACCGGGAAACCGGCCTGGACGGCCTACAGCACCGGTCCCGACAAGGACATGCTAATTGATCCCGACAAAACGACGACCTACGCAGACGGCAAGATGGTGCCGGTGGGCGCGGACTCGTCGCTGAAGTCCTGGAAGGGGGACCAGTGGAAACTCGGCGGCGGCACCACCTGGGGCTGGTATGCGTGGGATCCGAAACTCAACCTTGTCTATTACGGCACCGGCAATCCAGGTACATGGAATCCGTCGCAACGTCCGGGCGACAACAAATGGTCGATGTCTATCTTCGCGCGTGACCTGAATACCGGGGAGGCCAAGTGGGTCTACCAGATGACGCCCCACGACGAATGGGACTACGACGGCGTCAACGAAATGATCCTGTCGGACCTGACGATAAACGGCAAGAGCGTGCCGGCGATCGTTCACTTCGACCGCAATGGTTTTGGCTACACGTTGAATCGCGAAACCGGACAACTGCTGGTTGCCCAGAAGTTCGACCCGGCGGTGAACTGGGCTGACCATGTCGACCTGCAGAGCGGCAAGCCGATTCGCAACGCAGCGTATTCGACCCAGGCGGCGGGCTCCGATCATAACGTGAAGGGTATCTGCCCGGCGGCGCTCGGTTCGAAGGACCAGCAACCGGCGGCCTACGACCCGAACTCGAAGCTCTTCCTCGTGCCGACCAATCACGTGTGTATGGACTACGAACCGTTCGATGTCGACTATGTGTCGGGCCAGCCGTATGTGGGCGCCACGTTGTCGATGTATCCGGGTCCGAACGACAACAACTCGATGGGTAACTTTATCGCGTGGGATGCCTCGAAGGGCAAGATCGTCTGGTCCAAGCCGGAGAAGTTCTCGGTATGGTCGGGCGTGCTGGCCACCGCGGGCGGCGTGGCGTTTTACGGCACCCTGGAAGGCTACATCAAGGCGGTTCGCATCAAAGACGGCAAGGAACTGTGGCGCTTCAAGACCCCGTCGGGGATCATCGGCAACGTGTTTACCTACGAGTATCAGGGCAAGCAGTTCATCGGTGTCTACTCGGGTATCGGCGGCTGGGCCGGGATCGGCATGGCGGCGGGCCTTGAGAAGTCGACTGAAGGCCTCGGTGCGGTGGGTGGTTACCGCGAGCTTGCGAAGTACACGGCTTTGGGAGGCACGCTCTTCGTGTTTGCCATTCCCGGCGGCAATAGCTGAAGGGCTGCCCCGGATTGAAACGCGCGGCCGGCTTGCCCTTGCGGAGGATCGGGCGGCCGGCAGCGCTTTCAGTCATACGAGGCGTCTATGAGTCATCAGGCCCGCGCCATTGCATGGATGCGTCGATGAAACGCGTCAGGGCGCGGCCTTACTTTGAAGGAGTCGTCTGCATATGAAAGGCCGAACTATCTTGTTGCGGGCGGCACTGGCCGCCGTTTTCGTCGTGCTGCCAGCTGCGTTCGCCCAGACCAATCCAGCCATTGCCCAGGTAACGTATAAGGTGGTCGACGGCAACAAGGTCGACAGCAACACGCTGCAAGGATGGAAGACCTGGCGCGCGCTTGACTGCGAACGCTGTCACGGCGCGCAGCAGCAGGGCATGGTCGGACCATCGCTGGTCGAAGCGTTCAAGACGCTCGACCCGAACGAGTTTCACCGCACTGTATTTGGTGGCCGCGTGGACAAGGGCATGCCCGACTTCAGTTCGAGCCAGATGATGCAGAAGAACTGGGAAAACCTTTATGCCTATCTGAAAGGGCGCTCCGACGGTCAGATCAAGCCGGGCGATCTGCAAGCCATCGACGCGAAATAACGCCCACGTCCCTACCTCAGGAGCTTATTGATGCGTCATGGCAAACGAATGCCCGCGCACGTCGCGCTCGTAGCTGCCGCGTTGTGCTACGCGGCGATTGCAAGCGGCGCGGTGCAGGCCCAGGGCGATGCAATGCCCAATAACGATGGCGCCGATGGCGTGCTGCGGGTCTGTGCGGACCCCAACAACATGCCTTTGTCCAACAGCAAAGGCGAGGGCTACGAGAACCGCATCGCAAGCCAGATGGCGAGCGATTTCGGCTACAAGCTCGAGTACACCTATTTTCCGCAACGCATGGGCTTCGTGCGCCACACGTTGCGCGAGAAGGAGCCGGATACCGAGCGTTACAAGTGTGATCTGATCATCGGCGTGCCGAAAGGCTACGACATGACCTCGACGACGCAGCCCTACCTGCGCTCCACGTATGCGATGGTGTTTGCCAAACGGCCTGAGCTGGCCGGCATCAATACGCCTGACGATCTGCTCAAGCTGCCGCCGGACCAGTTACACAAGCTGCGCTTCGGCATCTTCTCGCAGACGCCCGCGGTCGACTGGCTGCTCAGTCACGGCCTGATCGATCAGGCGGTCTCATATCAGGTGCAAAGTGGCGACCCGCAGGAATATCCCGGCCAGATGATCGAACACGATCTGCAGGCGGGCAATGTCGACGTCGTGTTCCTGTGGGGGCCGATTGCGGGTTATTTCGCCAAGCGTGCCGGCGATACGGTGAAGCTGGTGCCGTTTCCGCCCACGCCGGGGATCCGCTTTGACTATACGATCTCGATGGGGGTGCGCTACGGCGAGAAGGCGTGGAAGGACAAGGTCGATCAGTGGATCGGCGCGAACCACGACAAGATCGACAGCATCCTCACGAGCTACGAAGTACCGCTTCTGAAGCCCATCGACACGCCGACCGGCAAGCCCGCGGATGGGTCGCCATGAGGGGTGCACGGATGCGCTTGCGTCGCGAGTGGCGACGTATGCTCGCGGCGTGCATCGCCTGCGTGGTTTGTCAGATGCATGCCGAGGCATTTGCTGCGGGCACGGACGAAATCTCGGCCGCCGAGCGGCTCATCTTCACGACGGATCATCTACACGGCATCGAACAGCAAACCGAGCTCGACTACGCCTTGCTCAGCTCGGACCAGCCGGCGCACAGCACGGACGTCGTCAGGGTGCTGGTGGTGAGCCCGGACAACGCCAAAGGCGATGCCCAGGTGTCCGATCACAGCGGCGCGGTGCCGTTGCCGAGCGGCGGCTTGCAGTGCAACCCCGTGATTATCTATTTCCTTGAGCGCGATATCGCGGAGATGGAGCGCCTGACGGGCGGCCAGCGCCGTTATTTCCAGCAGCGCCTGCGGCTCGCGCTCGCCGCGGGACCCAGGATCGAGACGGTGACGAGCCAGATCGGCGGTAAGTCCGTAAAGGCCCAGCAGATCGTCGTGCAGCCGTACCTGAATGACCCCAACGCGGAACGCTTCGCTCAATACACCGGCAAGCGCTACACGTTCCTGATCGCCGATACGGTGCCGGGCCAGGTCGCGCTGATCCGCACCGACGTGCCCGGCGCGAACAACGATTTTGCGCATCCACTGCAGACGCAGACGCTGAGCTTCCAGGCGGCATTGCGAAAACTTTCACCGCGGCCGAACGCACCGCATGTACCTGTGAAGCCTTCCGACGCGCCTCGGGCGAGCCGTTAGCGGGTCGCGCCAAGGTGAATTTCATCCGCTCGCTGACTTTGCGTCAGTTGCAGATTTTCGTCGTGGCGAGCCGCTACACGAGCTTCGCACGAGCCGCGGAGGAACTGCATCTGACCCAACCGGCGGTGTCGATGCAGATTCATCAGCTAGAGGAGGCAGTCGGACTGCGTCTCTTCGAGCGCATCGCGCGCAAACTCACCATGACCGAAGCGGGTGAAAAGCTGAGCCATCACGCGAGCCGGATTCTCGGCGAGATCAAGGATGCCGAAGACGCGATGACGTCGCTCAAGCAGGCCGATAGCGGCTCGATCGCGGTGGGCATCGTCAGTTCCGCGACGTATTTCGCGCCGAAGCTGCTGGCCATGTATTCGCACCTGTATCCCAAGGTCGACGTGCATTTCTCCGTCGGCAACCGCGACGCGCTGCTGCGCATGCTGCAGGACAATGCGATCGATCTCGCCATCATGGGGCGGCCGCCGCCGGAACTCGATACCATGACCGAGCCGCTTGCCTGGCATCCGCAAGTGCTGATCGCGCCGCTGAGCCATTCGCTGTGCGGTGCGCAGCGCTTTGATCTGCAGGAACTCAGGGGTGACACGTTCCTGTTGCGTGAGCCGGGTTCAGGAACGCGCATGGCCGCGGAGGAAATGTTCAGACAGCATCTGTTCACGCCCGCGAAAGTCGTCACGCTCGGTAGTAACGAAACGATCAAACAGGCGGTCATGGCGGGCATGGGGGTGAGCCTGATTTCTCTCCATACGTTGCTGCTGGAATTGCGCACGAAGGAAATCGCCTTGCTGGACGTGAACGGCACGCCGATTGAACGTACGTGGCAGATCGTGCATCTGCGGGCCAAGCAGTTGTCTCCGACCTGCACGGTATTCAGGCAGTTTCTGCTCGAACAGGCCGCCGCGTATCTGGATCACGAGTACGCGCCATTCGTCACGTTGCCCGCGAAGTGGGGAGTTCTGAAATGAGCGTTGTCATTCGGGTACCTGCAGCGCTCGCGCGCTACGTGCGCTACGTGGGATTTGTCAGCGTGATCTGCGTGGCATTCACCGGGTCGCAGGCGCTCGGTGCGCCCACTTCGATTGCGGTCATGGACTGCGTGTTGATGGACGATAACGCGGCCTACAACGATGCCGAGATCAACCGCATCCAGCAGGCGCGCCTCCAGATGGTCAGCAACGCATTGCGTGAGCAGTTGCGCGATAGCCAGCGCTATCAGGTCGCCGACAATGGCCCGGCTACCGGTCTGATCGCTCAACTCGGCGCATCGCAGGATCTGAACGCATGCGCCGACTGTGCGCGGCAGGTGGGACGCAAACTCGGCGTCGAGCAGGTCGGTCGATGCTGGGTCCAGAAAGTCAGCAACCTGATCCTCAATATCAATCTGCACGTCGAAGATGTCGCCAGCGGGGCGACCGTATTCCAGCGCTCAGTCGACATTCGCGGCAATACCGACCTGTCCTGGCGCCGTGGCGCGACGGCGCTGGTTGGAATCTTTGTCGGCAGTGCGGCAGCGGGGGCGCCAGCTAACGGCTCCTCACCGTGATACGCACCCGGATTGTGCCGTAGCGGCACAGTGTGTACTGAAAAGGAGTGACAGGGTGACATCCTTCTTCGCGCAAGTCTGCATGCCGCGCTCGCCGCTGTGTTGGCACAGAGTATGCAAAGACAGACGACCGTACATTTCACAAGAAGCACATTCGTCGCGCGGGTTGACGACGAGTCTGCTCCTGTAGGACTGCTATAGGGGATTGCATCAATGGGTTCTGGCGAACTGCTTCAG
>JBEKNG010000200.1:0-8515 GCA_049523075.1 Paraburkholderia sp. | reverse complement strand
ATCGCGTTCAAGGCGGCCCAGGCACTCGTGTTCGAAGGACGCGAGCAGCCGAGCGGCTATACGGAACCGTTGCTGCATAAGTTCCGGCTCGAGGTGAAGGCTTCCGTCTGATACGGAATCCCGAGCATCTGTAGGAGGACTCGCGGGCACGCTGCCCGCGAGTCGATTATCCCGGGTTCGCTGGTGGCTGCGCTATGTCTTCAGGCACACCAGCGTTGAACCCGTCATTAGCCTCGCTCGTCTGTTGCGAGCGGCAATTCGTTGAGCAAGGGGCGCCCAGCGTTCCATCGAGCCAGGTTGTCCGAGAAGCGCTGAGCCATGCGACTCGGCCATCCCACGATATTGTCGGCACTGTGAGGCGAAAGGATCAGGTTACGGCATGTCCAAAGCGGACTGTCGTGCGGCAAAGGCTCCTGTTCAAACACATCCAGGTAAGCGCCAGCCAGCCGCTCCTCTTCGAGTGCAGTCACAAGGGCTCGCTCGTCCACAATCGCGCCACGCGCGGTGTTGATCAAGATAGCCTCGGGCTTCATCAGCGCCAGTGCTTTCGAGTCAATCAGATGGGTGGTTTCATCCGTATGCCGCACGTGCAGGCTCACCACGTCAGCCCGAGGCAATAACTCCGCTAACTGGGTCAACGGATATTGCTCATCGATTCCGGAATGCGCTTCGTGCACACGGCTGGTGATCGCGATAACTCGCATTCCGAAGCTCTTCGCACGCGCTGCCACCTCTATCCCGATAGCGCCCAAGCCGACGACGAGCAAGGTTTGATCCGCGAGAGACCGGAAAGCAAGCGACTTCCAGAGTCCGCGGCTTTGTTGATCGAGGTACTTCACGAACCGTCCGTTTAGCGTCAGCATGCCGCCAATTGCCGTCTCCGCGACGAAGGGAGCCAGTACGCCGCGCCCGTTGGTCACGCAGACGTCGCTTCGTTCGATCGGCAAGAGATGTTCGTACCCGGAGCCTCCGACATGAACCCAGCGTACCCCCGGAAAGAACGCCGCCCGGCGATGCGGCAGACCGCCGAATCCCGTCTTGCGGATGGCAAAGACCGCATCCGGCGTCACTGAGGCCATGACCGCATCGACCTGCTCGAGATCCGACACCCAGTGGAATTTCACTTCCGGATGCGAGCTCTCCAAGGTGTGACGAAAGTCGTCTGGCGTTGCATGAAGCACCACGACGCTCGTGATCGGCCTGGCTCGTTGCGATTTACCTGTCACAGGATCTCCTTGAGGACCTGATCCAGCCGATCGCAAAACTCGCCGCAGATCGCTTCGTCATGGGCAATCGAGAGGTAAAGCTTGGTACCCATCGGGTTCAGAAATACCCCGCGCTGGAACAGGCCAAACATCATTCGCCTGGCCAACACCTTGTCTCCCGAGGCCGTCGAACGATAGTCGTTGACCTTGCGACCCGTAAACACGATCTGCGCCAGCGGACCGTCACCGATCACCTGTGCCACCAGTTCGTGCTTAAGCAGGAGCTGACGCAATTCGCCCCGAAACCAGTCTCCGAGCTGGTGCAGACGGTCATAGGTGTGCGGCCTCCGCAGCACCGAGAGCGCTGCATTGGCAGCAGACGCCGACACCGGATTTCCGCCGAGGGTCGAGGCCATCCAGACATACTTGTCCGAGCCGATATGGCGCTCGTTGACGAGATCCATAATCTCTCGCCGCCCGCCAAAGGCACCGATGGGATAGCCCCCGCCGAGAGCCTTGCCGTAGGCAACCAGATCGGGAACCACGCCGTAGTACGCTTGAGCGCCGCCATACGCCAGCCGGAAGCCGGTAACTACCTCATCGAAAATCAGCAGCACGCCCAACTCGCTGCAGATCTTTCTCACTCCCTCCAGAAAGCCAGGCTCAGGCGGTGTGCAGCGTTGCAGAGGTTCCATGATCACCCCGGCGAGTTCATGGCGATGCTCGCGAATAATCGATTCGGTTACCTCAAGATCGTTGTAGGGTGCCACCAGCAGCTCGTATTCGACCGAAGGCAAGCCGGCGCTTGTGCGCTCCGGGGTAGGAAAAGCCAGGTTCTTCTGTGAAAACAGGCTAGTGACGCCGGCGGCGTTGGCCCCGTGATAAGCGCCCTCGAACTTGAGAATCTTGGGGCGCCCGGTGAATGCACGAGCCAGTTGCTGGCAATACATGGTGGCTTCGGTGCCCGATGCACAGAATCGCAGATGCTCGGCAGCCGGGCTGATTCTGCTGATCTCTTCGGCAAGCTCCAGCACCGGCTCGTTCAGATACGCGAAGTTCGACCCTTTCGCCGCCTGCTCGCGAACCGCTTCAACCACTTCGGGACAGGCGTGGCCAACCAGACACGAGCCCCAACCCATCGAGAAATCAATCAGTTCGCGACCGTCGGTGTCCCACAACCGGCTGCCGCGGCCAGAGCGAATCGTCAGCAGCGCGTCGTGCGGCAGCCCGAACTCGCCGTTCGATATGCCTCCGGGGAAAACCCCCAGCGCCCTGCTCCGCACATCACCCGACACGCTCTGGTGCCCACCGTCTACCCTGTGTTCCTGTGCCATTACAGCTCCTATGCCTACGTTGTCCCGAGAATGGTGACAAGCGTAGTTTCCGCGCCACTGGCAGTCAAATTAATATGGCTGCAATTTTTTAACATTAGAATTTATAGCCATACATAGGGGATGTGATGCGCTATTTCCAGCTGCGCGCGTTTGACGCCGTCGCACGAGAACGAAGTTTTTCGAAGGCCGCCAGCCTGCTCGGCCTGACTCAGCCGGCCATCACCACGCAGATACGCAATCTTGAGGAGGCCTGCCAGCAAGCTCTATTCTTGCGGACCACAGAGGGGGTCGATCTGACGGACGCGGCGAAGCCGCTGTTCGAGCTGACCCGACAGATGTTCGCAACGGAGGAGCAGATTGAGGATCTCGTGAGCCTCGCCACGGCGTTCAGGCACGGCAGTCTGAAGCTTGCTGCGGACGGCCCCCATGTGGCCCTCCAGGTGGTTGCCGCATTTAGAGCGCAGTATCCGGGCATCGATATTTCCATCTCGCTGGGCAGCCAACGCGAAGTGTGGGCCGATCTCCTCGGTTATCGCGTGGACGCGGCGGTCATCGGCAACGCCGCCAGTGATGACCGGGTCATGGACATTCGCGTCGCGCAGCAGGACATGCGGGTTCTATTGCCCAGGGATCATCCGCTGGCAGCTTTTGAGAGCGTTTCACTCGCCGATCTCAAAGCCCATCCCATCATCCGTCGCGAGTCCGGTTCCAATACCCAACGACTCATTGATGAAGCCTTGCAGCGCGCCCAATGCTCACTCTCTACCGCGATGGAGCTGGGTAGCCGGGAGGCTGTTCTGGAGGCCGTCAAGCAGGGCCTCGGCATCGGTTTCGTTCTCGAACGCGAGGTCCCAGACAGTCCGCGCATCGTCGCCATTCCACTGGTCGAACTGCGCGCCTGCAACGTCGACTCCGTGGTATGCCTCCACAGTCAACGCAAGCGCGGCATTGTGCAAACGTTACTGAGCGTGGCGGCGACGCTTGATTTGACGCTAAGCTCCGCGGGCCATCCTGACCGCTAACGCTGTCTTCGAGGACAGAGTTAGCAGTCGACTTGAATCAAGGCCGCTATCCAACGCGCAAGGCCGCTTACTTCACCAGCATTCCGGTCAGCCAGTACGCCTGACTGATAGTAATGATGCCGGCGATAATGGCCAGTCCGATGCTGTGCTTCAACGTGAAGCGGAACAGGTCAGACTCTCGTCCAATCAGTCCGACTGCCGCGCACGCGACGGCAATCGACTGCGGCGAGATCATCTTTCCGGCCACCCCGCCCGTGGAGTTTGCAGCGACGAGCAGGATGTCGGACACCCCGATCTGATGCGCGGTGGTCGCTTGCAACGCAGCGAACAGCGCATTCGAAGACGTGTCCGATCCGGTGAGGAACACACCAAGCCAGCCGAGCAGCGGCGCGAAGAGCGGATACGCGGCGCCCGTCTTGGCGAGCAGCAGTGCCATCGTCACGGACATACCCGAGTAGTTCTCGACGAACGCGAATGCAAGGACAAGGCCGATCGACAGGATCGGGCGGCGCAGGTCCCTAAGCGTGTCAGCGAACGTGTCGAGCGCGGTTTTGGCGGGCATCCGCAGAAACACGATGGCCATGAGCGCTGCAAGCAGGATACCGGTGCCGGTTGCGGCAACCAGGTCGAGCCTGAACACGACATCAAGCGGCGTGGGCGTCGCGACAACGGGCGCACCCCGGATGATCAACCGGTCGATCAATGGCATGTGAAACGACAGCGTCGTTGCCGCGAGGGCTCCTTTGGCGCCGAACAAGGCCTTAAAGCTGCCGAGACCCCACACCGTGATCGTTGCGGTCAGGAACAGGAACGGCGACCAGGCCTTCAGGATCGTGCCCGTCGAATAGGGGCTCGGCGTTCTGGCCGGACTGAAGCCCCCTGCCATGCCTGCTGCGCCGCCGCCGAAAAATGCGGTGCCATTGCCGCTGACCGAAGGAGCAAAAGCCATCTTCGGTTGCCAGACCTTCAGGAAAAGCCCTAGCGACACAAGGCTGACGATAGCCGACGCGACGTCCGGAAGCTCAGGCCCCATGAAGTTCGAGGTGAAATACTGCGTCACCGCAAAGCTGCCACCTGCGACCAACGCGGCGGGCCACGTCTCGCGCACGCCTTTTTTGCCGTCCATGATGAAGACGAGCCAGAACGGCAGAGCGACAGACATGAACGGCAACTGCCGGCCAGCCATGGCACCGATCGAAAACGGATCCAGGCCCGATACCTGGCCTGCAACGATCACCGGAATTCCGAGTGCACCGAATGCGACGGGTGCCGTGTCCGCGATCAGGCAGAGTCCCGCGGCATACAGTGGATTGAAACCGAGCGCGACGAGCAGCGCCGCGGTAATCGCGACGGGTGCGCCAAAGCCGGCTGCACCTTCGAGAAACGCGCCGAACGAGAAGCCGATCAACAGCATCTGCAGCCGTCGATCGTCCGTCAGGCTGACGATTGAAGCGCGGATAATGTCGAACTGTCCCGAGCGGACCGACACCTTGTAGACGAAAACCGTCGCAACGATAATCCACGCGATCGGCCACATGCCGTAGAAAAAGCCGTAGAACGCCGATGCGAATGCCATGCCGAGCGGCATGTGAAAGATCGCCACCGCAGTTAAAAGCGACAGCGCGAGCGTCAGGGCTGCAGCAATATGCCCCTTAACCCTGAGCACCGCCAGACAGATAAAGAACAGAATAATCGGCCCGCTGGCGGCGAGCGCGGAAAGACCAATACTATCGAACGGCAGATAGTTCTGATGCCAAACTTCCATGACCACAGTCTCCTTGCTTCTTGATCTAGGCGCGGCCTTCGTGGCCGCGTCCGTAGGCTATTACATCTGTGCGCCGATCATCCACGGCACGAATTCCTCGTTACCCACGCCGAGTGCTTCGCTCTTGCTCTTTTTTCCCGACGCGACGTCGATGATCATTTCAAAAATCTCACGGCCCTTTTGCTCGACCGTTGTGCCACCGTCCATGATGTCGCCGCAGTTGATGTCCATGTCATCTTCCATGCGCGTGAACATCTTCGTGTTGGTGGCGAGCTTGATCGACGGTGCAGGCTTTGCGCCGAAACAGGAACCACGTCCGGTAGTGAACAGCACAAGGTTCGCGCCGCTCGCGATCTGGCCGGTTGCACCCATCGGGTCGTAGCCGGGCGCGTCCATGAACACCAGTCCCTTGGCGGTCACCGGCTCGGCGTAACGATAAACGTCCATCAGCGGCGTCGAGCCGCTCTTCGCGACCGCGCCCAATGATTTTTCGAGGATCGTCGTCAACCCTCCGGCCTTGTTGCCCGGCGTCGGATTGTTGTCGATACTGCCCTTTTCACGCTCGGCGTAGTTCTCCCACCAGTGAATGCGCTCGACGATCTTCTGCCCCACCTCCGGCGTGACCGCGCGTCGCGTGAGCAGGTGTTCCGCGCCGTAGATCTCGGGCGTCTCGGAGAGAATGGCGGTGCCGCCGTGCTGCACGAGCAGATCGACGGCGGCGCCGAGTGCGGGATTCGCCGTGATGCCTGAATACCCATCCGAACCCCCGCATTGCAGAGCGATGTTCAGATGCGATACGGGCAGCGGTTCGCGCACGGCGCGGTTCGCGACCGGCAGCATTTTCTCGATGGCGGCAATCGCGGCGTCAACCGTTTTCTGCGTGCCGCCCTGTTCCTGGATGACGAGCGGAACCGTCATCTCGCCCGTCTCGACGCCTTCGGCGACAAACATCGCACCCATCTGATTCGCCTCGCAACCGAGCCCGATGACGAGCACGCCGGCGAAATTCGGATGCCGCACATAACCGCCGATGGTACGGCGCAGTTGCTGAATGCCTTCGCCGTTATGGTCGATGCAGCAACCGAAGCTGTGCGTGACCGGGACAATGCCGTCGACGTTCGGCCACGCATCCAGCGCGCCTGGCGCCGAGAAATGCTGCGAGACCAGTTTCGTCACCGTCGCCGAGCAGTTGACGGTGCTAACCACGCCAATGTAGTTGCGCGTCGCCACGCGACCGTCAGCGCGACGAAAGCCCTCGAATGTCAGCGCGTTCTGCGCGGGCGACACGGCCTTCACGTTCGTACCATAGGCGTAGTCGCGCGCGAAATCGCCCATGGAAACGTTTTGCGTATGAACGTGCGCGCCGGGCTCGATCGGCTGCGTGGCGAATCCGATGATCTGGCCGTAGCGCCGCACCGGGTCTCCAGCCTTCAACGTGCGCAATGCCACCTTGTGCGCAGCCGGAATATCGTCGACGACGACGAGGCCGTCCAGCTCATGCAGCACGGTGCCTGCGGCGATCGCACCACGCGCGATTGCGACGTCATCGTCGCCATGCAGCGTGATGACCAGTGAGGTAGAATCCGCCATGTTTTTCCTATTGAATTGTGGGGCTTGTAAGCCTTGCGTCGGCAGCGGGATCGGCCGTTCGCGTCTCTGTTGAAATAGTGATTTCGTTCCTGCAGCGATGCAAATCGGTCTGACCAATTTCTGGAAACACCGGAATGGGATTTCATAGTCGTTCTTCCAGCGTGCTCGACAAAACCGTCCGGCAGCTCGAAGAGAAAGTGCGTGAAGGCAGTTGGGCCGCTTCGGCGCGCCTGCCGGCGGAGCGGACGTTGGCGGATTCGATGGGCGTGTCGCGCTCGACCGTGCGCGAGGCGATCCAGCGGCTCGTCAGCAGAGGAATGCTCGAAACGAAGGCCGGCAGCGGTGTGTACGTGGTGCAGCAGCAGCCCACGCGCCTCAGCGCACCGTGGCTCCAGTTGGTGACGGAAAGCGCGCCGCTAAGGGCTGAAATGCTCGAATTCCGGCTGGTGTTCGAGTGCGCGGCGGCGCGCTTCGCCGCGCAGCGCTCAACAGAACAGGAGTTGGACAAACTCCAGGCGATTATCGTGAAGATGCAAAACGCGGTTGCGGCTCACGACGTCGATGCGGAGGCCGTCGTCGACGGCGAGTTTCATGCCGCGCTCACGGCCGCATCGCACAACCGGATGCTCGACCAGTTTTATGCGAGCACCATTACGATGCTTCGCGAGCACATCGCCGCGAATACGTTCGATGCGACGGTCAACAACGCGAACGCTGTCATTCAATCAGCCATGCGGCTAAGTCAGCACGAATCCATTTATCTGGCGATTCGGGAGCGGAATCCCGACGCCGCGCAACAGGCGATGTTCACCCACATTGCTTTTGTCGGGAAACAGTTCGAGCCGGGGATTCCGACGATCGAGCTATCCGCAGAACGCGGTCTCGTGAGCGCCACCCTATAGGGTCACGGCACCCCTCGCATCCACGTACAGGGCATAGAGTGACTGTCCGGCGGCCATGAACAGGCGGTTGTGTGCAATGCCGCCGAAGCACAGATTTGCGCAGCGTTCAGGTAGCGCGACGCGGCCGATGGCCGCGCCGTCCGGTGCGAACACCATCACGCCGTTCAACTGCGGTCCTGTGCCCCAGCCAGCCCATAGGTTGCCGTCCACGTCGCAGCGAAAGCCATCCGGCGCGCCGTGTTCGCCACCGTCGACAAAGATGCGGCCGTTGACGAGACGTCTGCCATCCTCCACGTCATATACCCGAATGCATCGTGGCGTCGATCCGGACTCGACAATGTAAAGGCGACGCTCGTCCGGCGAGAAGCACAGGCCATTCGGATTGGCAATGTCACCGGCAACGACCTCCGCTTCACCGGAGTGCGGGTCGAGGCGGTAGACGTTGGTCGGCAATTCCGCTTCCGCCTTGACGCCGCCATAGTCGCTGAGAATCCCAAAGGGCGGGTCGGTAAACCAGATGCTGTCGTCGCTCTTGACCACGACGTCATTGGGCGAGTTAAGCAGTTTGCCGGCAAAGCGATCCATCAGAACGGTCACGGTGCCGTTGTACTCGGTGCGCGTCACCCGGCGGTTGCCGTGCTCACAAGTGATCAAGCGCCCCTGACGGTCACGCGTATTGCCGTTGGCGAAGCCTGAC
>JBEKNG010000199.1:0-8530 GCA_049523075.1 Paraburkholderia sp. | reverse complement strand
CAGGATCGCGTAGATCGCGAGCATGCCGCCTTTACGGCGCAACACACCGGTCACGCCGCGGCCATAGGCAGTCGAACCACTGCGGAACACCTTGTTGAAGCCCTTGAAAAAGCGGCCCAGCAGGCGATCCATCACGCGCGTCAGGAAGTCCGGCTTCTCGCCATGGCTGCGCAGGAGCATGGCAGACAGCGCCGGCGACAGCGTCAACGAGTTGAAGGCGGAGATCACCGTTGAGATCGCAATGGTCATCGCGAACTGCTTGTAGAACTGGCCCGTCAGGCCCGTCATGAAAGCGAGCGGCACGAACACGGCCACCAGTGTCAGCGCAATGGCGATAATCGGCCCGCTTACTTCCTGCATGGCTTTGTACGTCGCATCGCGTGCACTGAGCCCGCTTTCGATATTCCGTTCGACGTTCTCCACCACCACGATCGCATCGTCGACCACAATCCCGATGGCCAGCACCATGCCGAACAGCGACAGGGCGTTGATCGAGAAACCGAATGCGAGCAACAACGAGAAGGTCCCGACAATCGACACCGGCACCGCGATCAGCGGAATGATCGACGCACGCCACGTCTGCAGGAACACGATCACCACGATCACGACCAGCGCAATCGCTTCGAGCAGCGTGTGAATGACGGCCTCGATACTCGAGCGTACGAACTGCGTCGGGTCATAGACAATTTTGTAGTCGACACCGGCCGGCATGTCTTCCTTCAGTTCCTTCATCTCCGCGCGGACCTGGTCCGAAATCGCGAGCGAGTTCGCGCCCGGCGCCTGGTTGATCGCGAGCGCCACTGCCGACTTGTTGTCCAGCAGCGAGCGCAGACCGTATTCCGACGCAGCCAGCTCGATACGCGCGATATCGCGCAGATAGGTCACGCCGCCGTCCGGCGCGGTCTTGACGACGATGTCGCCGAACTCACCGGTGGTCTGCAGACGACCGCGGGCATTCACGGACAACTGCAACTGCGTGCCCGGCACCGAAGGCGAGGCGCCCACCACACCGGCAGCCACCTGAATGTTCTGCTCGCGAATAGCATTGACCACATCAGTCGCCGTCAGGCCGCGCTGCGCCACTTTCTGCGGATCGAGCCATACGCGCATGGCGTAGTCGCCCGAACCCCACAACTGCACTTCACCCACGCCCTGGATACGCTCCAGCCGGTCCTTGACGTTGAGCACTGCGTAGTTGCGCAGATACGTCATGTCATACTGATTGTTCGGCGAAATCAGGTGAACCACCATCGTCAGCGTCGGCGAGCTCTTGATGGTCGTCACGCCCAGACGTTGCACGTCGTCCGGCAGGCGCGGCAGCGCCTGGTTGACGCGGTTCTGCACCAGTTGCGTCGCGAGGTCCGGATTGGTGCCGAGCTTGAACGTCACCGTCAGCGTCAGGTTGCCGTCGCTATTGGCTTGCGACTGCATATACAGCATGTTTTCGACGCCGTTGATCTGCTCTTCGAGCGGCGAAGCGACCGCCTCGGCGATCACCTTCGGGTTTGCGCCCGGATACTGCGCATGCACCACCACCGAGGGCGGCACGACTTCGGGGTATTCGGAGATCGGCAGCTTGAAGAGCGAAATGACGCCCGCCAGCAAAATCAGGACCGATAACACGCCAGCAAAGATCGGCCGGTCGATGAAGAATCTGGATATGTTCATGAGAGGCTCTTAAATTTGAAGCGCTGGTAAGCGGCGCGCAAGAAGCAACCGTTGAGCATTGGGCTCACGAATTCTTCTGCGTCTTCGCACGCCCCTGCGTCTGTGCCACCGACGCGCTATCCGCATCGTCGTCGCCGTTCATCGGCACGGCGTGGGCTCGCACCGTCTCGCCCGGACGCACACGCTGCGTACCGTTGACGACGATCCGGTCACCGGTCTGCAGGCCCGACTTGACGACACGCAAATTACCCTGCATCGCACCGAGCGACACCTCGCGGTAAACGACCTGATCGCTCTTGTCGACCACGAACACGAACTTCTTGTCCTGATCGGTACCGACCGCGGCATCGTCGATCAGCAACGCCGGATGCGGCGCGCTGCCGCTCACCTTGATACGGGCATAGAGGCCTGGAATCAGCGTGCCGTCCTGATTGTCGAAGCGCGCGCGCACGCGGATCGTGCCGGAGGAGGTATCGAGCTGGTTGTCGACCGAATCGATCACACCGGTGCGCGAATAGCCCGATTCGTCGGCAAGCCCGAGTTGCACCGGCACCTTGGTACCGTCCTTCTCGCGGCCGATGTATTGCAGATAGGTCTGCTCATCGGCATCGAACGAGGCGTAAATCGGCGACACCGACACCAGCGTCGTCAGCGGCGGCGCACCCGCACCGGCCGACACGACGTTGCCGACCGTGATCTCCGCACGCGAGACGCGGCCCGACACCGGCGCGACAACCTTGGTATAGCCGAGGTTGATCTGCGCGGTTTCGAGCGCTGCCTGCGCGGCCTTGACATTCGCACTCGCGCCGCGCGCGGCGTTCTGCTTCTCGTCGTAGTCGCGCTTGGCGATGGCGTTATCGCCAATCAGGCGTTGCGCGCGCTCCCAGTCGCTCTGCGTATAACCGGCTTGCGCTTGCGCGGCGGCCAGTTGCGCCGCCGCGCGGTCCACTTCCGCCTGATACGGGCGCGGATCGATCACGAACAGCGTGTCGCCCTTCTTCACGAGCGCGCCGTCCTTGAAATTCACCGACACGATCGTGCCCGACACCTGCGGACGCACCGCGACCTTCTCGACCGCTTCGAGGCGCCCCGAATAGGTTTGCCAGTCGGTGATGGTCTTCTCGATTACCGCCGCCACGTCCACTTCCGGCACGATGGTCGGCGCGGCCTGGGCGGGCGCGCTCGCGTCGACGCGAATCGCACCGAACGTGCCGAGTCCGGCAATCACGACAACAGTCAGAACGGCTAGCGCCAGACGATGGCGCCTGGTAGAAAAAATAGACATGAACGACTCCCGGCTTTTGTTAGTTAGTTGGATTGAAATCGGTTTATCGGTGGGCGCGCGCGTCGAAACGCCATTGAAAGAAGCGCACCGCCTCCTGCAATGCGGCCGGATGGCCGGCTAGCGCAGCGTGCGAGACGCTCGGATAGCGGACCACCTGGGTCAGCACACCCACGTCGATCAGGTTGCTGGCATATTTCTCAGCTTCGACGTGCAACACGTCGTTTTGCGCGGTCGCAATCAGCGTGGCGGGCAAACCCGCCAGGCGCGACGATTCAAGCGGCGCGGCATACGGATGCATACGCTGTGAGGCTTGCGGCAAATACGCGCGATAGCAGGCGGCGCACTCCTTCGCGGTGATATCGGAGCCGAGCCGCTGTTCGTCGCCAAGGCGCGTCAGGCTTGGGTCCAGCATCGGCCCGAACAGCGCCTGAGCGCCGATCCGGACGTCGCCGCGGTCACGCGCGATGAACGCAAGGCAATTGGCAAGCTGGCCGCCCGCATCGTGACCCGCCACGCCAATATGTTTGGGATTGCCACCGAACGCCCGTGCGCGCGTCTGCACCCACAGCGCCGCGCGGTGCGCATCTTCGGGCGCCGCGGGAAACGGAAACTGCGGCGCGAGCGAATAGCCCACTGACACAACGAGCGACGGTAAGTGTTCTGCGAAATAGCGCGCGGCGAAGTCGGCCTCTGCCAGCGAACCACGCACAAAGCCGCCGCCGTGGAAATAAAGCAGTACGGGTAGCGCACTTTTTCCAGCCTGTCGATACAGACGCAACGTGATGTCCTGCGCGTGCCCCTCGATCGTCACGTCGGTCACATCGAGTGCCGCGCGTGCCGACGGTGCGTCTGCCGCCCGGGCGACGCCAGCCGGCACAAACGAGGAGTACGGAGGTTTCATTGCATTCATATCGGACAGCGCAAAACGCTTGTAACTGGAATGAAGCGAATTGTGGGTTCGGCAGACTCCTAAATAAATGCCTATAATCCGGCAACACAATTCGGCATGCCCAAACAATCGAATTCGGGTCGCGGCCAAACCGGACTGTTGCTTGCCTATTCGATTGCTGTTGCGGGCCGCCAGCCCCTTTTTGGAGGTTAGCTATGGACCGTCTCCAGGCCATGCAGGTGTTCACCCGTGTCGTCGATACGAACAGCTTCACGCGGGCTGCGGAAACGCTCGATCTGCCGCGCGCGTCGGTCACCACCATCATTCAGAACCTCGAATCGTTCCTCGGCACACGGCTCATGCATCGCACGACGCGCCGCCTGTCGCTCACGCCGGACGGCGCCGCGTACTACGAGCGGTGCGTGCGCATTCTGGCGGATGTCGAGGAGACCGAAGCCAGTTTCCAGAGCGGCAACAAGAAGCCGCACGGCAAGTTGCGCATCGACATGCCGGGCTCGATTGGCCGGCTGCTGGTGATCCCTTCTCTGTGTGAATTCCACACGCGCTACCCGGATATCGACTTGCAACTCGGTCTGACCGACCGCCCAGTCGATCTGTTGCAAGAGGGCGTGGATTGCGTGGTGCGGGTCGGCGCGCTGCAGGATTCGTCGCTGGTGGCGCGCCGCATTGGCATCTTCGAGGGGGTGACGTGCGCGGCGCCCGAGTATTTGCAGAGGCACGGTGTGCCTCACACGCTCGAAGATCTCGAGTCGCACAGTGCCGTGAATTATTTTTCGAGCCGCACAGGGCGCGTGATCGACTGGGCCTTCGTGGTGGACGGCAAAGAGATCGAGGTGAAAATGAAGGGCACCGTGTCGGTCAACGACGCGGACGCCTATGTCACCTGCGGTCTCGAAGGCTTCGGCCTGATCCAGCCCGCCCTCTTCATGGTGCTGCCGCATCTGCAGTCGGGCCAACTGATCGAGGTGCTGCCCGAACTCAAACCGCTGCCCATGCCGATTTCGGCGGTCTATCCCCACAGCCGCCATCTGTCGCCGAAAGTGCGGGTGTTCGTCGACTGGATTGCGGAGTTATTCGACCGCTGCCCATTGCTGAGCGGCCGCTGCAGTCTCGACACACCTTGCTCGAAACGCACCTTCGAGCAGCGTGAATCGGCGCCGGCACTGGATACGCCTGTGATGACGGAGTGGGTTGCCTGACCCACCCCGCGATTTGAAGAACATCAGGAGAAAAGCAATCGCGGCCCCTATGCCACGATTGCTCTGAAATCACGGCAATTCATTTTGCTCAATGACGATTTATCCGCGGATCGTCGAAGCGTTGCTTTCCTGCCTGCATAGTCGCCCACCAGTATAGGCTGTGCCGATTTGTTTGAGCACGGCGCGCCCACTGCAGAGTCCGCGATTATCCAATATGCTTAACCTTTTGTGCGGACTGGACTCCAGATCCGGTCGCATCGCGTTCTATCACCGGAAAGCGCTTTGCGTATTGCTGCACCACTAAGAGGAGCAAGACCATGGAGTATGTGAAACTGGGCCGCACTGGCCTCGATGTCTCTCGACTTTGCCTGGGTTGTATGAGCTACGGTGCGTCTGATCGGGGCAGCCATCCCTGGACACTCAGTGAGAGCGACTCGCGGCCGTTCATCAAGCAGGCACTCGATCACGGCATCAACTTCTTCGATACGGCTAATGTCTATTCCGACGGCACCAGTGAAGAGATCGTCGGCCGTGCGCTGAAAGACATGGCCAAGCGCGACGAGATCGTGCTTGCAACCAAGGTTCACGGCCGCATGCATGCCGGTCCGAATGGCATGGGCCTGTCGCGCAAGGTGATCATGGCGGAAATCGATGCGAGCCTGAAGCGTCTTGGCACCGACTACGTCGACCTGTATCAGATCCACCGCTGGGACGACACCACGCCGATTGAAGAAACCATGGAAGCGCTGCACGACGTCGTAAAGGCGGGCAAGGCGCGCTATATCGGTGCTTCGTCAATGTATGCGTGGCAGTTTTCGAAGGCGCTGCATGTGGCCGAGCAGCACGGCTGGACCCGCTTCGTGACGATGCAGAATTACGTGAACCTGCTGTACCGCGAAGAAGAACGCGAGATGCTGCCGCTGTGCGAAAGCGAAGGAATCGGCCTGATTCCCTGGAGCCCGCTCGCGCGCGGCCGGCTCACGCGCGACTGGAACACCAGCAGCGCACGCTCGGAAACCGACGAATTCGGCCGCTCGCTGTATGCGCAGACCGAAGACGCGGACCGCCGCATCGTCGAACGGGTCGGCGAGATTGCGGCCAGCCGCGGCGTGCCGCGCGCTCAGGTCGCGTTGGCGTGGGTGCTGCAAAAGAGCGTGATTAGCGCTCCGATCGTCGGTGCAACCAGAACGCAGCATCTGGACGATGCCGTTGCGGCGCTCTCGCTCAAGCTGAGCGCGGATGAAGTGAAGCAGCTCGAGGAACTGTACGTACCGCACGCCGTGACCGGGTTCAAATAAACGCCGGGCCACGCATAACGGGCCATGTCAACTCATCGACGTGGGGCACAGTATCATCACTCAGGCGCGTGACGATCCACCCCGTTGATCGCGCGGCACTTCGGGTTCGAAGAACACCCAGCGGACCTGCGGGAAGGTTTCCTGCAGGTCCGCTTCCACCACGTTGATGGCGTCGACCATCGCGCGGCCGCTGGGATACTCGATCATCTCCGCCTGCACCGCCACCACCACATCGCGGCCCCACTGCAGCGTGATCATATTGATGATGCTGCGAATCTCGGCACGTGCCAGCAGATGCGCTTCGATAGCACCGCGCACTTCAGGGCCGGCCGATTCGCCGACGATCATCGACTTCACTTCGCGCGCCACCAGCCACGCAATCACCATCAGCAGAAGGCCGACGCCGATCGAGCCGAGCGCATCGAACACCGGATTGCCGGTGATCATCGTCAGCAGCACCGCAACGAACGCGATGGCGAGGCCGGCCAATGCCGCAATGTCCTCCCCCGCCACCACCAGCAGCTCCGATTCGCGCGTTTCGCGAAACCAGCGCCACATGGACTTGTCCGGATGCGTCTTGCGAATCTCCCTGACCGCCCCCGCGAGCGACAACGATTCGAGCACCACCGAGACACCCAGCACGGCTAACGCCACATAGGCATGCGATAACGGCTCGCGCTCGAACAGGCGATGCACGCCCTCATACACCGAAAACGCCCCGCCGACGAAGAACAGCAGCAAAGCCACCAGCAGCGAATAGAAGTTGATCTCGCGGCCTGCTCCCATCGGATGCAGTGAGCTCGGCGGCTTGCGCGCCTCACGCAAACCGAATAGCAGGAGAAGCTGGTTGCCGCAGTCGGCGGTCGAGTGAATCGCCTCGGCAAACATCGAACCGGACTGCGAGAAAACCGCAGCGGCAAACTTGCACACTGCAATCCCAATGTTGGCGGCGAGCGCGTAAACGATGGCCTTTGGCGATTCCTCTTTCATCTCCGTCATTTACGCGACCTCGACACGCGGTGCGCCGTCGCGCATTTCACCGATCACCGTCGCGCTATCGAAGCCGTCCGCGCGGAAAATCGCCAGCACGTCGTCGACGGTATCGGGCGCACAGGACACCAGCAGGCCGCCCGACGTTTGCGGATCGGTCAGCAGCGCCCAGGCTATCTCCGGCAGCCCGGTGCTCAAACCAACACTCTCGCCATACGAAGCCCAGTTGCGCCCCGACGCCCCGGTGATCACGCCCGCGGCCGCGAACGCTTCGACGCCGGCAAGCCAGGGGAGATCGGCGTAGCGCAGATGAGCGCTCAAACCCGCGCCACGCGCCAACTCCAGCGTGTGGCCGAGCAGGCCGAAGCCCGTGACGTCGGTCAGTGCATGCACGCCCGGCAAGGCGGCGAGATCCGTACCCGGGCGATTGAGCTTGGTGGTGTTGGCGATCATCGCGGCATAGCCCGCGTCGTCGAGCTGGTTCTTTTTCAGCGCCGCGGACAGCAAGCCCACGCCCAGCGGCTTGCCGAGCACCAGCACGTCGCCGGCCCGAGCCGACGCGTTACGTTTGATGCGCTGCGGATGAATCACCCCCAGTGCAGCGAGACCGTAAATCGGCTCGACGGAATCAATCGAATGACCGCCCGCGACCGGAATGCCGGCCTGCGTGCACACGTCTTCGCCGCCGCGCAGTACCGCCGCGATCACATCGTGCGGCAACACGTTGATCGGCATGCCGACCAGCGCCAGCGCGAGAATCGGCTTGCCGCCCATCGCATAGACGTCGGACAGCGCATTGGTCGCCGCAATGCGGCCGAAGTCGTACGGATCGTCGACGATCGGCATGAAGAAGTCGGTGGTGGCGATAATGGCCTGCTCGTCGTTCAGGCGGTAGACGGCGGCATCGTCAGCGGTTTCCTTGCCGACCAGCAGGTCGGGAAAGGCCGGCAGAGGCACGCTGCGTTTGAGCAGGTCAGAGAGGACGCCGGGTGCAATCTTGCAGCCACAGCCACCGCCGTGCGAGAGACTCGTGAGGCGCGGCACAGCAGGATTCGAAGCAACGTGATCGGTCATGGCGGGTCGGGGCGCGGTAGTCCGGTTGGGATTGGAGTTGGAAGGCAATAGTTAGCATTATGGGCAATCCTCGGCCCATCCGTCCAACCCGCACCATGATGGCCCG
>JBEKNG010000198.1:0-8550 GCA_049523075.1 Paraburkholderia sp. | reverse complement strand
ATTCCGGTTCTGGCAGATGCTCGGGCATGGCTCGCAGGCCGGGTTTGTAGCGTGTGAGCGGCGTGGCCATCCCGAGCGCCTCGTGCGGGCGCTCAGTGTTGTACACGTGGCGCCATCGCTCCAGTTCCTGCTGGACGTGCGCATGCGTAGTGAACGCATGCCGCTCCAGCACCTCCGCCTTCAGCGTGCGATGAAACCGTTCGTCCTTGCCATTATCGTAGCAGTTGGTCCGGCGCGACATACTCTGTGTCAGACCGTGCTGCTCGAGCAATCGCCGGTAAGCAGGCATCTGGTATTGCCAGCCCTGATCCGAACGTAGCAGCGGCACATCCTGATCCCCCAGTTTTGCTAGCGCTTTCCTGAGCATGCCACTTACCAGCTCGAAGACCGGACGGGTGTTCATCTGATATGCATACAGCGAAACATACCAATAAGCATCCAAGGTCAGATTTCCGTACTCCGTTTTGATTGCCAGCGCATCTTCGTTGAGCATTTATCCGAATCCCGTTATGTGGTAAATGAAGCGATAAAGAGAAACGACACATACGATTAGGATGCCGAATGAATGAACGTAATCATGCGGTGTCCCGTTGTCATATTCCGTGGGATGCGCTATTTTGCAGTTGTTGCCGGTAGCTACCTGCTCGAATAACTCTGGATTGTATCGATGATCGAAGACCGCTTTCTCGCACGGCTGGAACAACTTATCGCTGGTGGTCAGCGCCGCATCCTCGGCCTGGTGGGTGCGCCCGGGGCCGGCAAATCAACGCTGGCGGAGCAGATCCTCGAAGCGTTTCCCGGCCGGGCCGTGGTCGTACCGATGGATGGCTTTCACCTTGCGAATGTCGAACTCGAACGTCTCGGGCGGGCGTCCCGCAAGGGCGCTGAAGATACTTTCGACAGTGCCGGTTACGTCGCACTGCTGAACCGCCTGCGTGCACAGCGCCACGGCGAGACGGTCTACGCACCGGCTTTTCGCCGGGAGATCGAAGAACCCATTGCCGGCGCCATTCCTGTCAGCCCCGACGTGCCACTTGTTATCACTGAAGGTAACTATCTGCTACTGGAGCACGGGCACTGGGGGGCTGTTCGTCCACTTCTCGACGAGGCGTGGTATGTCGATGTCGATCCCGAGTTGCGTAGGCAACGGCTTGTCGCCCGCCACGTCATGTTCGGACGCGATGAAGACGCCGCGCGAGACTGGGTCCAACAAACCGACGAGCCCAACGCAGTGCTGATTGATTCGACGCGAGGTCGTGCCGACCTGGTTTTTCGGTGGTCGTAAGAGGTTGGACAGCAACCATCTTGCATGGGATCGGAGTAAGAAGAACGATTGGGCAGCTAACCTGAAAAGACGGCACGATGGATTCAATGCAACGTTGGACGCTGAAGTGGCCGCACGGTGAAGCGACGGCGCAGTCGCTTGGCGGAATGCTGGCTCCTGTGCGATTCGAGCTCGGAAGGGGCAAGACCGTTTCGCCCTTGTACGTTGCTCCGTGGGGTGATGACGTTCGATGGCCGGGACTGCTTCGCGCATTGCGCGGTGAGTGGCCGTGCCTGCCATTCGGAACGGTGCAGGCGCCTCCCGGTCTGCCTCCGGGCTTCGGGACACGGAACGCCAGTGATGCATGGAATCATGGATACGGCGCAAATCACATGTGGCGACTGGTTGAAATGGCCGCACATAGGCTCACGCTTGGGCTTGATTACCCGTCTGACGGGGAAATTGAAAGCCTCGAGCGCACCATTGAAGTCGACCCTGAAGCGCCGGCGCTGATCGTCTCACTGAATGTCCACGCGCGGAAAGACGTGGTCTTGCCATTCGCACTCCACCCCACATTCGCGATGCCGGATGAGGGAATCGAGGTGCTCGCCTGTCCGCATCAAGCGATTCACAGCTACCCGGTCCTGCCGGAGCCGGGTGTGTCCCGCATCTTGCCGAACCACACCTTCGTCTCTCTAAAGGAGATCCCGACTGCGACCGGCCTCATGGATGGGACGCACTTGCCGCTGCCCGAAAAGACCGAGGAACTGCTGCAAATGGCGGAGTGCCGGCCACCGTTCGTCTTGCGATTTACCGCTCAACAGGCTGAGGTCCTGCTCGACTGGAATTCCGACGAACTTCCGGATGCATTGCTCTGGATCAGCAACGGCGGACGCACGCACGAACCATGGTCCGGACGAAACTTCGCATTAGGCATTGAGCCGGCCCAAAGTTTCTTCGATCTTGGACGCGTGGTGACTCCTCCCGCCGACCATCCACTCGCGGGCCGCACGGGTCTCGCGTTCCGGGCCGGCATACCGCGCACGATCAGCTACCGACTGTCAGCGCGCCCGCTATGAGGCCGTTTATTGACCGTGCGCCATGGACGGTGGAGTGAGCCGCCTCGCTGGCGATGGGATAAAGACTAAGCCATCCGTTCCTCACCCCAGCGCATCCACCACAAACTCCAACCGATCCTGCCCAAAAAACATCTCGCCGTTCACAAACATCGTCGGCGCACCAAACACGCCACGCTGGACCGCTTCCTCGGTGTTCGCCTTCAACGCCTCCTTCACCACCGGATCGCTCACCAGCGCCTCGATCTCGCTCGCCTCGAACCCCGCCTTCGTCAGCGTTGCCATCGTCAATTCGGGTTGGTTCAGATTTAGCGCATCAACCCACAGCGCCTCAAAAGCGGCTTTTAGCAACGCTAGCAGGCGCTCAGGCTGCCTCATCTGCACGCCCGTGATCACACGCATCAGGTACAACGTGATGATCGGAAAGTGCGGATTGATCGTTAGCGGTACACCATAGCGACGCGCATAGCGACGATAGTCCATGTCAACGTATCGGCCCTTGGCCGGTATCGTGGCCGGCGACGCATTGCCTGTGGCCTTGAACACGCCGCCCAATAGCATGGGCTTGTAGACAAGCTCAGCATCCCGTTGCGCACACAACCTCGGCAGTTGCGTCCACGCCAGATAGGCCGCTGGACTGCCGACGTCGAAATAGAACTCCACCGTCTTACCCATACTGTCTCCGTTTAATTAACGATTGTTCGTTAAATGGACGATAGGTTATCTGCTCGCGAACTGTCAATGGGGAGCGCGACGGAGGGCGCGCTGACGCTTCAATTCTCGCGCGAGGCATCCGGCCGCTCCGTCGCTTCGATTTGCGTTGCAATGGTTCGGTCCAGGTGCGCGCGGCTCGCCTGGATAATCTCTTCCATCGCACGCTTGGACGACATGCCACGCGCAACCACGATTGTCCCGATCAACTGGCAGATGATCGCCCAAGCTACATCCGGATCTCCAACGCCTTCTGCCCAGCGGTCTTTCAATGCCGTCATCGCATTCTCGTAAAGCTTGCGCACGCCCGGTTCGGCCCGTGCTATCTCGGCCCCCAGCGCGGGCACCACGCAACCGGATTCGGGATGCCGCACATGTCCCACCGTCAGATAGTTGTCGAAGGCCTTCGCCACCCACTCTTGCGGCGTTTCTTCTTTTTGCGGTGCCAGCATCTCGGCGCTGCGGTCCAACTCCATCCCGATGATTTCGACGAACAGCTCTTCCTTCGAGCCGAAATGCGCGTAGAACGCGCCGCCCGTGAGGCCCGCCGCCGACATCAATGTGTCCACGGACATCGAGCCGAAGCCGCGTTCCTTTGCCATCGAACCGCTCAGTTCCAGCAGACGTTTGCGCGTCGCTTCCTTGTGGCCGGGTGAATATCGCATGGGGGGTTACCGTATAAAAAATGGGTCGTTTGGTGATTAGTATAGGTTTTGAGCGACAGAAGCGGGAGAGTTGTCGTCATGGACGATCCGAACAACGTTCTTTAACCGGAGTATCTGCGCTATTACGACGGGACGATCGGGTAAACCATCGGCTGGTCTTCAGGCGAGGAAAGCGATATAAATTAACGATCGTTTGATAAAGGAGGCGGTATGGCTGAAGACCAAAGTGCGCCACAAGGCGTCGCGCTTGTGATCGGCGCGGGCGATGCCACAGGCGGCGCCATCGCGCGGCGCTTTGCGAGGGAAGGCCTGGTTGCCTGCGTGGTGCGCCGTAGCGCTGAGAAGTTGCAGCCGCTCGTCGAACAGATTGAAGCGGAAGGCGGCAGGGCGATCGGGTTCGCCTCTGATGCGCGCAAGGAAGAGCAGGTGGTCGAACTGGTCGAGAAGATCGAGCGGGAAGTCGGGCCGATCGAAGTGCTGGTCTTCAACATTGGCGCCAACGTGCCCTGCAGCATTCTTGACGAAACCGCGCGCAAGTACTTCAAGATCTGGGAGATGGCTTGCTTCGGCGCCTTTCTCTATGGCCGGGAGGCGGCGAAGCGCATGGTGGCGCGCGGACGTGGCACGATTCTCTTTACCGGCGCGACAGCGAGCCTGCGTGGTTCGGCCAGTTTCGCCGCATTCTCAGGGGCCAAGCACGCCCTGCGCGCCTTGGCGCAGAGCATGGCGCGCGAGCTCGGCCCGAAGCATGTCCACGTTGCCCATGTCGTGGTCGACGGCGCCATCGACACCGAGTTCATCCGCGAGAATTTCCCGGACCGCTACGCGACCCGCAGCGAAGACGGCATCCTCAAGCCAGAACACATTGCCGACAACTACTGGTATTTGCATTCGCAACCACGAGACGCCTGGACGCACGAGCTCGATTTGCGCCCTTGGCGTGAACACTGGTAAGCGGGCGCCCGTCGTTCCGCCGATGCGGGCGGCGTGAGCCTTGCGCACCCGCTGCGACCTGAAGAATTGCCTGAAGACTTGGGGAAATCGTGGTCAAGGGGCCGCAGGTGATGAGCGGCTACTGGAACCACTCCACGGATCGCTGCGCTAACCAACCCCCTGCAGCGTGATTGCCCGAACATCCACCTTCGCAGGCAACATCTGCTGCTCGAACGCCTGGTCCGCGACCTGTTGCAAAGCAGCGATATCCGCGGCGCTCACCGGGCGTTGCCTGAGGGCCGAGCGAACGGTGATGACTCTGGCCGCCTCGATCGGCAGGCGCGTCAAGGTCGCATACACCCGCGCATACGCTTCAGGATGTCCCGTCGCCCAGGCGCCGGCACGTTGAAAACGTTGCAGCGCATCGGTAAGCGCTGGCCGCTTCGCCTGATCCGCTGCCGCCGCTCCGGAAGCGGTAATAAACCCCAGGCCGGTATCCGCTGCGCCGAGCCACGCGGCCGCGGGCGCCATGCCGCATACGGCGAGGGTCTGCAAGATCCGGCGGCGGTCGGAGTGAAAGGCGGTCATCGGCGTGGTTCCAGGAGGAGCAACCGCCCCAAGCCATCACAAACATGCGATTGCGATATCTTTATCGGCTATCAATATTTAACGAACGCATGTTGCGGTGCTACCTTTGATCCTCGCCTGATGCCCTGTCCAGGGTGTCGCCGCCGGTTTGTGCCCAGTGCCCCCGGCGTTCTGTCGATCATCTGGGAGACGCACCGTGACAGTTGAGTTTATCGGCATGATCCAGACCCGTAAGGTCTCGGAGACGCACGCGCCGCAAGGGCCGGCGATAGATATCGGTTATGTGGAACAGTTTGCACGGGCTCACGAGGAAGCGGGGTTTGACCGCGTTCTGGTACCGCATCAATCCACGAGTCCGGATGCGCTTCTGACCGTCGCGCATGCCGCCAGCGTCACGCAACGCGTGCATTTCATGCTCGCCCATCGGCCGGGTTTCGTCGCGCCGACGCTTGCCGCGCGCCAGTTGGCCACGCTCGATCACTACTCGGGCGGCCGGCTCGCCGTACACATCATTTCGGGCGGCGACGACGCCGAGCAGCGTCGCGACGGTGATTTCCTCTCGCACGACGAGCGCTACGCCCGCACCGACGAGTATGTGTCGATCCTGCGTCGCATCTGGACCTCGGACGCGCCGTTCGATCACGAAGGCAAATACTATCGTTTCGAGCGCGGCTTCTCCGAAGTGAAGCCGCTGCAGCAGCCGCATATTCCGATTTACTTCGGCGGGGCCTCGGCGCCCGCGCTCGAAATCGCCGGCCGTCACGCGGATGTCTACGCGCTGTGGGGTGAATCGAAGGAGCAGGTACGTGAGCAGGTGACGCGCGTGCGCGCCGAAGCCGCCAAGCATGGGCGCACGGTGCGTTTCTCGGTGTCGTTCCGCCCGATTCTGGCGGCCACCGAGGCCGCGGCGTGGGAACGCGCGGAGCATATTCTTGAAGAGACCAAACGGTTGCGCGCCGCACAAGGGCTCGGCGTAGGCGGCCCGGCGCAGAGCGAAGGCGCGCGCCGGTTGCTGGCGGCGGCCGGCACGGCGGACCGCGCGGACGAGCGCTTGTGGACCGCGGTCGCCAAGGAAATCGGCGGCCGTTCAAATTCGACCGCGCTGGTCGGCACGCCGGAGCAGGTTGGGGATACACTCGCCGAGTACTACGCACTCGGCGTGACGACCTTCCTGATTCGCGGTTTCGACCCGCTCGAAGACGCACTCGACTACGGCCGCACGCTGATTCCCGCGACGCGTGAACGCATTGCGCTCAGCGCCCGCGCAGCCGCCTGAACGGAGGAACGATGACGGATCTGTCTCTTACGATTGCCCATCCCGCGGATACTTCGACGTTGCAACCGGCGTCACAACCGCCGTTGCAACGCCATGTGCCGCTGCGTAAATACTGGTTCGACGAGGTGCCGCCGCGCGCGAGCGTGTCCGACGAGCGCCGCTACCGGCAGGAGCGTCTCGCGGTCGCGTTTCGCCTGTTTGCACGTTACGGCTTCGATCAAGGGCTCGCGGGCCACATTACAGCACGCGACCCCGAATGGCCCGATCACTTCTGGGTCAACCCGTTCGGCAAGCATTTCAGCCGCATTCGTATCTCCGATCTACTGCTGGTGAATGCGCAAGGCGAGATCGTGGTGGGCGAGGGGCCGGTGAATCAGGCGGCCTTCGCGATTCACGCGGCGATTCACGAGGCGCGCCCCGATGTGGTGGCCGCCGCGCACACCCATTCGCTGTATGGCAAGGCATGGTCGACGCTCGGCCGTACGCTGGATCCGCTTACGCAGGACTCGTGCGCGTTCTATCAGGACCACGCGTTATTCGACGACTTTCAGGGCGTCGTGCTCGACACCGAGGAGGGTGCGCGCATTGCGGCGGCGCTGGGCAGCCATAAAGGCGTTATCCTGAAGAATCATGGCATTCTCACAGCGGGCCCGACCGTCGAAGCGGCGGCATGGTGGTACATCGCGCTCGACAACGCGTGCCATGCGCAATTGCTCGCAGAAGCCGCGGGCAAGCCACAGCCGATTCCCCATGAGGTCGCATCGTTGACCCATGAACAGGTGGGACGGGCGGGTGGCGCGTTGTTCGCCTTTCAGAGCCTGCTCGAGGGTGTGGTCGCCGCCGAACCCGACGTTTTCGATTGACCATGCACGAGCGATGAGCCCGCTTCTTACTTCGGCGGTTTCGCCCCGGCGCCGCTTGCCACTCTGGACCGATCCTTTCAAAGTGGCGCCCGCACGGGCCGCCTGAGCTTCTCCGGCGCTGCAGTAACGCGTGTTGCGCGCAGCGTCTTTCCTCGACTTTGATTCCTTCATCACGTCATGACCCAAACGTTGCGGCTTGACCGTTTGCGCACCTTTGTCGGGCGCATCGCCTCCTTGCTAGATGATGCGGCCCCCGAGGCCCAGCTGCTTGAAGCGGGCGGCGCCTCGCTGCTAGAACTGATCGCGCATGACGACTGGCTGCCCGACGCGTTCGCGCGCCCTGACCCCGAGCGCTATCAGCAATACCTGCTGCATGCGGATTCGCAACAGCGGTTCTCCGTGGTGAGTTTTGTCTGGGGCCGGGGCAGGCGACACCGGTTCACGATCACACCGTTTGGGGACTGATCGGCGTGTTGCGCGGTGCGGAAATCGCTCAGCCGTATTGCCTCGACGAACGCGGCACGTTGATTGCTTCTGGTACTGCGAGGCGGCTCGAAACTGGTGCCGTCGATGCCGTATCGCCGCGCATTGGCGACATTCATCGTGTCAGCAATGCTTACCAGGACCGCGTGTCGATCAGCATTCACGTTTATGGTGCAAATATCGGTGCGGTGTCGCGTTCGGTTTATCCCGGGCAAGGTGGCCGCAAGGCATTTATCTCGGGGTATTCGAACGACGTGTTACCGAATATCTGGAATGTATCGAAGGAGATCGCCATCTCATGACCGTTGCAACTGCATTTCGTACCCGTTCATTCGAAGACGTGCGCCGCGCATTGCTCGAGCGCCGCGAAATCGGGCTGCTCGATGTGCGCGAGGAAGATCCGCATGCGCGCAGCCATCCGTTGTTCGCGGCGAACCTGCCGTTATCGAAGCTTGAACTTGAAGTGCCGCTGCGGTTGCCTCGCCGCAGCGTGCCGATTGCCGTGTTCGACGCCGGCGAGGGGCTCGCCGTGCGTGCGGCGAGCCGCCTGGTCGAACTGGGCTACACCGATGTCACGCTGCTCGCAGGCGGTCTGCGCGGCTGGGCCGAGGCAGGCGGTGAGCTGTTCCAGGATGTCAACGCGCCGAGCAAGGCGTTTGGCGAACTGGTGGAAAGCGAGCGGCACACGCCT
>JBEKNG010000197.1:0-8555 GCA_049523075.1 Paraburkholderia sp. | reverse complement strand
AAGATGAGTCTGCGGTATCGTGGCGGCCTGACTCCCGTTTGAAGCCATGTCTGACACCAAGCCACCCTTCTCGGTGCTCGTCGAACCGCTTGGACACACGTTCGAAGCACCCGATTCGCTGACCGTCCTCGAAGCCGCCGGCTTCGCCAATCTGCGGCTGCCGCGTTCGTGCCGCAACGGTACGTGCCGGACGTGTCTGTGCCGGTTGGTCAGCGGCGCGGTGTCGTACACCATCGAGTGGCCGGGCGTTTCGCGGGAAGAGAAGGCAGAGGGTTTCATCCTGCCTTGCGTGGCGATTGCGGAGTCGGACCTGGTGATTGAGGTGCCAGATGCGCTGGAGATCGGCGTATCGCCGCGCTAACCGGGCGCATTGAAGCGCGACAGATAAAAAATCCCCAGCCACCCGCTCAGGCGGCCGGGGCAACTCTCTCGCGTGCATGGACTCAAACACGCATAGGGAATTTAGCGGCTTCTGGGCCTCAGATTAATCACCCGCTGTGCAAGAGTCCTTTGCTGAGCGATCACCCTGAGACCATGATGCAGGTCATCACTTTAGCCATCTGCCCCCCGGGTTCCTCGTTTACAAAAACTTCACCGCAATACCAGGGGCGGATACGCTGGACCGGCGCCGCCTCAACCGGTCATCGCGATGGGGCTGTGCCTTTGCCGAAACTGAACAGTGTGTTGTCTTTTTGAGTGATTTTCTGATCTGGACAACGGACTACACTCACGGCACTTCACCATCGCGAATGCCATCATGCTGCTCGCATTTTTTATCCTGTCGCCGATCGGCATACTCGCGCTCATCGGATTCGCGCGCCGCGTCCATCCCCTCACGGGTCACATCATGGGCGGTGAGTAAGGACTGCTGCGTGCTGGTTAAGGGCTGCTGCGTGCCCGGTTCGGGACTGCCGCGTGCCGGTTCGGGACTGAAGGGACGGCCAGAAATGTAAAAGCTGCCCGCAGGATGGCAATTTTTTGCAAACGGCCAAACTCAAGGACGGTCGCCGGGGCCCGATCTCGATTGCGTTATCGTGCCCCCGGCGAGAAACGGTTCGAGGCCGAAAAGCCAGGCGAAACAAAACGTCACACGGGTGAGCGGACTGTGCTTCGACTGCGGGTCGTCATCGCCCGTGGTGGGCGACACAAGCGGAAATGCTTCGCCGGGCGGAGCGTAGTGGGCGGTAGTGTGGTCAGGGCGCATGGCGGTTCTCGTTATGTGCATCGGATAGTCTGACTTAGCAAACACCATGCCTTACAGAACCTACCGTGCCGCCGCGGCGTTCACGTCCCTAGGTAAAGCCACCGACCGCACCGGAAGGGGCGCGTGTGACTTACCGGCGCGCGCCGAACGCGCGCTCGATTTTCTGGTCGGTCTTGTACTGACTGAGCGCATACACCGACCAGATTGTCGCCGGAATCCAGCCGATGAGCGTGATCTGCAAAATCAGGCAGATAATCCCCGCGAACGGACGGCCGATCGTAAAGAACTGGAACCACGGCAGGATGATGGCAAGCAACAGACGCATGCAGATTTCCTCATGAGATCCGGCTCACTGCGTACGCAGGGCACTGGATCAGTTGATTGGAGCGAAGCGCGGTACCTTGCCGCCTTCATGCTCGATCAGCTCGAAAAATACCGAAGCTGGACGCGTCCAGATCGTACCATTCGCGGCTCGATAGACAATCATCGTGACGCTCGGATCCGACTCGAGCGTCGCCTCACAAATCAGTTCATAGATGCCGCCTTTGTAATGCTGATAGCGCACGGTCGAGATCCTTCGATAATGGTTGATGGAAATGTAGCGCGGGAAAACCGCGCATCCTACCCGACCATCACCGCGTAAGCGAGAGCCGCTTTAAAGGGGCATGTAGGCTTGCCCGCACAAGTGCATTTTTGTTCGCCTAGCGGGCAGAATTTTGTCGTGCGATAACAGGAAGACCTATTTCACGGAGCAACAGATGGCCACGCTAGAAGCGTTTCGCGCCGTGCTTGACGATGAAGGCACGCCGGAAATCATTCGCAATCACATCATCGACTCACTGCAATACACGCTGCGCAATCACGGCCAGATTTTCACCTCGAAGGAAGTCGAATGGCTCGCAGTCTGGGATGATGCGCGCATTCCGCTCGCCGCCTCGCGCGAACTGAAGAAACGCACCGCGGAAACGGCCCGCTAATATCCGCCCCCCCGGGCAATCCCCGATATGGCCGCCAGCGTCTCGCTGGCGCCCTTCCCACAAGGCGCTCGCAGTACCAGGTGCCGTCAGTAGAGCCCTTTTCAGCGCCATTTTCGGGTCCGCCGCCGGCCGACCGGCAGTTTTTGCTATCCAATCTGGCCCATTTAGTGCATCATATTGGAATAGCTGTATTCCGCCGCATCTGCAGTAACAGCAGCAATATTTAGCGTCTCCGCACCACCCCCGACTGTTCGACCGCCACCTGTCGGCGATCCCGTCACTCCGGCAATGCGCAGCACGCATTCGCCGTCGCGAGTTGTGCAGTTTTTCATGCGCGGATATCTGCGCGACATTGGCGCGTTTCTTCTCCATCGAATCCGCGATTTTGCGCGGCTGCGCTCAAGCCCCCTGCTATTGGGCCTGTGCCACTCTTTTTCCATGGCGGCGCGCCCCAAGGCTGCGCCGCCGGGCCTCTTGTGCCGCGCGTAACACGCGTGACACAACAGCCACGTATTACAGGACAAGGACTTAATGAATTCAGTTGTCAAGACTTACAAGGGCTACGAAATCCATCCACTCGTGTACCCGCGCCGTCCCGCTGACGGCACGACCAGCCGCAATCCGGATGCAGGCTACGACGCCTCGGTGCGCATCTGCCGCGTTGGCGCCAATCCGGCAGCCGACGGCCGGGTGTTCCGTCTGCAGTATCTGTGGCCGTTCGAAGGCACGGGTAAGGCCCGCATCGCGTGCATGGCGCACGCTGAACAGTTGATCGACGGCCGCGTAGACGGCCAGTCGGTCGCCGATCTTTGAGCGGCGCCTACATCTTCGCAGCGCGCGCCCTGCGCGCCTTGCATCCTCATTCTCCGCGCGGGCGCCGTTTGGCCACCTGCGTCACAGCATCACAAGCTTTGCCGTTAAGCAAAGCCCCCTTACCCCATCGACCAGGAGTTATGCATGGCGAAAGAAGAACTGCTTGAACTTGACGGTATTGTCGACGAAGTACTTCCGGATAGCCGTTACCGCGTGACGCTCGACAACGGCGTCGTGGTTGGCGCTTACGCGTCCGGACGCATGCGCAAGAATCACATTCGTATTCTCGCGGGCGACCGCGTGACGCTCGAGTTGTCGGTCTACGATCTGACCAAAGGACGGATCAACTTCCGTCACAAGGACGAACGCGCCTCCGGCGGCGGCGGCGCCCGCAATACGCAGTTCCGTCGTCGCTAAAAAGGCGACACGTTTGCCGTCGCGTTGACGGCCTGCGTGACGACCACTACCGCTAGCGAAGCTTTTCGCGCGCCTTCTCCGGCTTGAGTAATTGCCAGAGCGGCGCGCAGCGGGGTCGCATCGCCGTCGAGCTGCTCGCTGACCTCAATCACGGTCTCCAGCATCGGCTGACGCATCCGCAGCATCCATGTTTCGTCGACACGCGAACGCGGCCCAGCCAGCGTGAACGGTGCTGGCAAGCGACGCGCGGGTCCGCGATACAAGGCACAACAACCACGCGCCAGTTCAGTGCGCGTCACGTGACCGCACCGCAGCTGACGACGGAACCGTCCTGACCTGAACCGCAGCTTCAGGCGCAGCAGCCATCCCCTTCCCCGACATCCCGCACGGCTATCTTTCAACGAGCGCGCCCGCGCCGCAGCCAACTGCAGCCCATGCACACGGGAAGCCCAAAAACTGATAGAACCAAAGCTGAACCCTTGATGCTGCTGACCCGATTCAAACCATGCTGCGTGTATTACTAGTAACCGACACCGACAAACCGATTGGCGATCTGCGCGATGCCCTCGCGCGGCTCGGCTACGACATGCTGGCCGGCACGACGACATCCCAAGCGTTGCACCGGCGGGTCGAAAACGAACGGCCAGACGTAATCATCATCGACACGGAATCGCCATCGCGCGACACGCTCGAACAACTCGCGGTCATGAAAGCGACCGCTCCGCGCCCGGTGCTGATGTTCAGCAACGATGCCAACCAGCAACTGATTCGCGATGCCGTAAGCGCCGGTGTTACGGCCTATCTCGTCGAAGGTCTGGCCACGGAAAAACTCGCACCGATCCTCGAAGTGGCGCTCGCCCGCTTTGCGCAGGAAGCCCAGTTGCGCGAGCGGCTCGCCGAGGTCGAGAATGAACTGGCCGAGCGCAAACTGATCGACCGCGCCAAACGTCTGCTGATGGATCAGCAGAAATTGGCCGAACACGCCGCTTATGCGACCCTGCGCAAGCGTGCAATGAACCAGGGCGTCAAGCTCGCCGAGGTCGCGCGCCAGATCGTTATGGCCGCGGACTTGCTCAAATGAAGCGTGGCTCATGAACCAACCTGCTCCCGTTACCCCGCCCTCCGCGCCCACGCCGCTCGAGAAGACTCATCTGCGGCTCGGTTTTGTGTCGCTCGCCGACGCGGCGCCGCTTGTCGCGGCAAAGCTGCTCGAGTTCGGGCATGCATACGGCCTGACACTCGAGCTATCGCGTCAGCCTTCATGGGCCGCGCTGCGTGACAAACTGCTGGCCGGCGAACTGGACGCCGCTCACGCGCTATACGGCATCCCCTATGGCGTACAACTCGGTCTAGGCGGTCCACAAACGGCTATGGCCGTATTGATGGTGCTCAACCGCAACGGCCAGGCCATCACACTTTCGAACCGTCTTGCCGACGCATTGGCCGAGCAGCACACACTGCCGCGAGCATTGGCGACGCTAGGCCGCAAGCCAGTATTCGCGCAGACCTTCCCGACCGGCACGCACGCGATGTGGCTCTACTACTGGCTCGCCTCACAAGGCGTGCATCCGTTGCGGGACATCGAAAGCGTGGTGATTCCGCCGCCGCAGATGGTGGCCGCGCTCGCGGAAAACCGGCTGGACGGACTCTGCGTGGGCGAACCGTGGAATGCCGCCGCCGAAGCACGCGGCGTCGGCCGCACAATCGCCTATAGCAGCGAAATCTGGCCCGACCATCCGGAGAAAGTGCTCGCCTGCCGGCGCGACTTTATAGGCCAGCATCCGAATACGGCGCGAGCGCTGGTGCAAACCATGCTCGAAGCCTGCCGCTGGCTGGATGGTCCCGGGCATCGCCATGAGATTGCACGTTGGCTGGTTCGACCGGAATTCATCGGCATCGACGAAGCGTTGATCGCGAGGCGCCTCATCCGCGACAGCGAATCGCCGGGATCGAACCGGTTGCCCGTGCGGTTCTTTGAAGACGGCACGGTCAACTATCCGCGCGCGGCCGACGGCGTCTGGTTCTTGACGCAATACGAGCGCTGGGGAATGATCAGGCGCCGCGACGACTATCGTGGGATTGCGACAGCGATTAACCAGACGCAGTTGTATCGTGAAGCGGCGCAAAGTATCGGCATTGCGATTCCGGCCGAAACCGCCTCGCAGGTTTTCATAGATAGCCGTGTGTGGGACGGTAGCGATCCGCAGGCGTATGTGAATGGGTTCGAGATCCGCGCCTGAGATTGACGGCGGCGAGCCAGACCGGCATAACCCTGGCTGCCCGCCGCCCCGAGAACCCAAGCCCCCTTACCTAGCCATTTCCGCCATGGAACAGCGTAAGTTTATTCGAAACTGACGTGACGCCCGACACCGTATGGGTAACCTGTTCGGCCTGGGTGATCTGATCGCCGCTATAGACGGTCCCGGACAACGTCACCGCCCCACTGCGGGCTCGCACGTACACGTTTGAGACGTCAAAGTTCGGGGCTTTGGACAGTGCGCGGCGCACGGCCCGTGCAAGCGCCCGATCCGCCTTGGTAGCGGCCTTTTTGCCACCGGCCATGGACCCGTTGTCCATTCCGGCCATCGCATCGCTTGCCTGCGCATAAGCGGCCACCGGCATGGCTATCGCTACTGTCAGACATAACGCGCTCAAGATTCCGATTGTCTTCATGTTCTTCTCCTGTCGATCGGAGTTAGCGCTTCAGCACTTACTCCGATCCCATTCAAGTTGATTGCTGTCTCTGCGGCCAGATCGTGAGCGTCTCCACGCGCAAAACAGGTGCGAAAATGCCGCCAAACTACTCGCCTTGCGCGGCCATCGTATGGGAGCGCCGCATGTCGTGTGGCCGATTCGTCTGGCGCAATTCCGGCAAAATTCCGGATGAAGCCAGCGTGCGACGCGCCGACCTTACTTAATTTAATTCATCGGCTTACAAAGCGCAAAGCTTCCGTCATACGCTGTTTTTCAGTCTGTACGACGAATCGCGCTATTGGCCGCCCGAAGATCGCAGCGTCGAAATTTTCACCAAGCTGGCGGACCAGTTGTATAAGGGCGGTGCGACCGACTTCCTCGACGTGTTGTCGGCGAAACAGACCTATCTGCAGGACTCCGATTCGTTGAATCAGGCCAGGCGCGAGCATGCGCTGGCTGTGCCGAGTGGGGCAGCACGCCCTCGCTATCAAATGCAGAACCGAGCGTCTGAGACTACCGTACAGTTGGACCTGGCTGGGCGTGTTGGCCCCGGGTCAAACGGCTTGAGCCATGCGCAACTGCTTCTGCAAAAACGTGACGAGGTCGGCCAAGGCCCCGGCATGCGTGGCCAAAGCTTCCCGCGAGGTATCCGCATAGCACCGCACTTCGGTGAGGACCCCGGCACGAGTCAGCGCGGCCGCATAGGTTTCGGCCTCCACCCGCAACGAATCGTGCTGCACGCTGGCGATCAGCGCGGGCGGAAGGCCCGCGAGCCGCCACGAATCCAGCGGCGCCGCATAAGGATGCAGCCGCTGCCTAGCGTTCGGCAGATACTCGCGATAGCAGCGTGCACACTCGTAAAGGTCGAGGGACGTCGTAGCTTCGTTATGATCGGCGATGCGGGTCATGCTCGGATCGAGCCGCGGCGCCAGCAAGGCCTGGGCCGAAATGATCACTTCTGCGCGGTCACGCGCGATAGCCGCCACACAGGTGGCGAGATTGCCACCGGCGTCGTGGCCGGCAATCGCGACCCGTCGCGGATCGGCGCGTTGCGCGCGAGCCTGGCATACCGCCCATTGCAACGCACGATAGCCGTCTTCAGGAGCGGCGGGAAACGGAAAGTGCGGTGCCAGCGAATAGCCGACCGATACGACCCATGCTGGCGTACCGCGAGCAATATGCCGCGCGGCAATGTCCGCATCGTCGAGCGTGCCGCCGGTAAATGCGCCGCCGTGGAAATACAGGACCACGGGCAGAATGGCGCCATTCGATGCGGGCCGGTAGCTTCGCAGCGTGATGGGCTGTGCATGCCCCGTGACGCGAACATCCTCGATACACAGTCCAAGATCCAGCGTCGACACCATGTCTACTGTCGGGCGCGCTCGCGCCGTCCCCCTCGTCTGCAATGAGACCGATTGTGATGCTCAAGGGGTGCCAGATAAAGATCTGTATTGACAGAACACAATCTCGCGAGGCTGAACAATCGGCCGCGTCGACAGCGCCCGGCCGGGCCTGGGTAACTGTTCTACCCAGGCGGTCTGCTTAGGATATCTACTTATGCGACCAGTTCAGACCGCCAGTTCCACGCTATCAGCAGACACAGACACAGGCGCACTACGCCGGATGGCAGGTACTTGCGCCGGCGCCGTAGTCGGCAGGCAACGCTGTTCGGCGTCTTCCTGACCGGAGAACAGCGGGCAGCGGCCAAACAGCTCCGCCACCCAGTCGACGAAGACCCGCACGGTGGGCGACAGATGGCGATTATGCGGATAGACCGCCGAGATCGGCATTGGCGACGGTTTCCATTGCGACAGCACTTCGACCAGTTCGCCGGAACGCAAATGCGGCAGCGCCATAAAGCGCGGCGCCTGGAGCAGGCCAACACCTTTCAGCCCGCTGGCGACATAGGCTTCGGCGTCGTTCACAGCAATGTTGCCGCGCATCTTCACTTCGACGGTCCGATCGTCGACCCCGAAAGCCAAATCCACCATGCGCCCAGTGTGGCCCAGGAAGTAATTGACTGCGACGTGATCCTGCAGGTCTTCGATCGTCTGCGGCGTGCCGTGTTGTTCCAGATAAAGCGGGCTCGCCACCGTCACACGCTGGAAAACTCCGATACGTCGCGCGACCAGACTCGAGTCCTGCAAGGTCCCGATGCGGATGACGCAGTCCACGCCGTCCTGAATGAGGTCGACGGGTTTGTCGCCAAAACCGACCATCAGCTCGATGTCCGGATAGCGCTCGTGAAACTCGTCAATCTTGGGCATCACCACCAGCTTGCCAAGCGCACTCGGCATGTCGACCCGCAACCGGCCGCGCGGCGCCCGCTGCGCGTGGGACAAGGAGCTTTCTGTCTCCTCGATGTCCGCCAGAATCCGCACGCAGCGCTCGTAATAAGCGGCGCCATCCGGCGTAAGGCTCAATCGCCGCGTCGTACGCTGCAACAGACG
>JBEKNG010000196.1:0-8556 GCA_049523075.1 Paraburkholderia sp. | reverse complement strand
GGTTGACGGGGAGGCGGCGGTAGAATGAAGTGACGAAGAAAACGAAATCGCTTTATCACGGTCACCGTTTCCCTGCCGTGGTCATCAGCTGCGCGGTTCGGTGGTATTTCCGGTTTAGCCTGAGCCTGCGCGACGTCGAGGAGTTGTTGCTCGAGCGTGGTGTCGTGGTCACGTACGAAACGATCCGTTGCTGGTGCGACAAATTCGGCGCTGAATTCGCCCGGTGCGCCAAAGCGGCGCGGCCCACGCCGGGCAGCACATGGCATCTGGACGAAATGTTCGTGATGCTGCGCGGTGAGCCGTATCTGTTGTGGCGAGCGGTCGATGAGCATGGCGCTGAACTCGACGTGCTGGTGCAGAAGCGGCGCGACAAGGCCGCGGCAAAGCGCTTCTTCCAGAGGGTGTTGCGTTCAAACCCGGTGCCGCGGAAGATCGTTACCGACCAGCTGCGCAGCTATCCGGCGGCGAAGGCTGACATTCCCGAGCTCGCTCATGTGAAGCATGTCTTCGTCAAAGCGGCTGCACGTGTGAACAACCGTGCAGAGAACAGCCACCAGCCGACCCGCAGACGCGAACGCCAGATGTGCGGCTTTCGCGAGGCGCGTCGTACGCAGGCGTTTCTCTCATGCTTTGGCCCGATCCGGCAACACTTCGCGCTGCCCAGACATCGGATGAACGCGGCATGTCATCGTGCTGCACTCCAGGAACGCTTCGTCACATGGCATGGTTGGACTGTCACTGCCGCATCTCAGAAAGCCAGCTAATACGGATAACTACGCGTCAGCCAAAAAGATAGTTCACAGCCGTCAACTTGACAAAGCCGTGCGGACCAAGGCGGTCTATCTGGCTATCGGCGTGAACATGGAAGGCCACAAGGAGGTCCTGGGCCTGTGGATCGCCCAGACTGAGGGGGCGAAGTTCTGGCTGCAGGTGGTCACCGAGTTAAAAACACGCGGCGTGCAGGACATTTTTATTGCCTGTGTCGACGGGCTCAAAGGCTTCCCCGAAGCCATTGAAGTGGTCTACCGCGAAAGCGGCCGTCCAGCTGTGCATCGTGCACATGGTGCGCAACAGCCTGAACCCTATGATAGTCCGACATTTGCCCAGGTCTGCGTGCCGCAGTGAGTTTGAATGTCCGGTATCGATCACGACGACCGTCGCGTGGGTCGGTTTTATGCCTTTCGCATATCCGCCGGGATCAGAGATCGATCGAGGCCTGTGTCGGACCGTGCTCGACCAAGATTGTGTCAAAACGCATTTTGGAGCGCTAAAATTTGCCATCCGATAGCGATGGGATGAGCAAGATGAAGCGGTTTGTTCAAGGCGACAATCGTACGCAAAGCTTTCTCCTCCCTGAAGCGCTCGATGACTACGTGACGGACACCAATCCCGTGCGCGTAGTTGACGTCTTTGTCGATGAGCTTGATCTTCATAAGCTAGGGTTTGAAGGCGTCGAACCAGCGTTGCCCGGTCGGCCGTCATATCACCCTGAGGTGATGCTCAAGATCTATATCTACGGTTACCTGAACCGTATTCAGTCGAGCCGCCGCCTTGAACGCGAGGCCCAGCGCAACGTCGAACTGATGTGGCTCACGGGCCGCCTGGCACCGGACTTCAAGACCATTGCGCGGTTCCGTAAAGACAACGGCAAAGCGATCCGTAGCGTCTGCCGTCAGTTCGTCGTGCTGTGCCAGCGTCTGGACCTCTTCGCCGAAGCGATCGTTGCGATTGACGGCAGCAAGTTCAAGGCGGTGAACCACCGCGACCGTAACTTCACGAGCGCGAAACTTGAACGACGCATGCGCGACATCGAGTCAAGTATCGCTCGCTATCTCGAGGCGATGGACACAGCGGATCGTCAGGAGCCTGCAATCGCGAAGGTCAGGACGGAGCGACTGCAGGACAAGATTGCGGCCTTGAAGGAGCAGATGCGAGGCCTCAAGGAGATCGAGGTTCAACTCAACGCAGCACCCGACAAACAGATATCGCTCACGGATCCAGATGCTCGTTCGATGAAGACACGAGGAACGGGGGTTGTAGGGTACAACGTGCAAACTGCGGTTGACACAAAGCACCACCTGATCGTCGCGCACGTCGTTACCAATGATGGCATCGATCGTGATCAGTTGACGTCGATGGCGAAGCTTGCCCGTACAGAGATGGCCGTCGACAAGCTCACTGCAGTTGCGGATCGGGGCTACTACAAGAGCGAAGAAATACTCGCATGCCATGAGGCCGGAATAAGCGTGTTCGTTCCGAGGACGGTGACATCGAGCGCAACGGCTAATGGCCGCTTCGGCAAGGATGACTTCATTTACGACGCACAGACGAACGAATATCGGTGCCCGGCGGGCCAGCGGTTAATCTGGCGATTCTCAACTGTTGAGCGCGGTCTGAAGATCAGTAAATACTGGAGTTCAAATTGCCAGCAATGCTCGCTAAAGGGGGGCTGCACTCCAGGCCCTCAACGTCGCGTGACACGCTGGGAACACGAAGCTGTTCTCGATGAGATGCAGGCGCGACTTGATCATGCGCCTGAAATGATGCGCATCCGGCGGCAGACTGTCGAGCATCCGTTCGGGACGATCAAGGCATGGATGGGCGCCACTCATTTCCTGACACGGACCATCGAGCGCGTAAGTACGGAAATGAGCTTGCACGTGCTGGCGTACAACATGAAGCGCGTGATCAAGCTACTCGGTTCAGAAGCAGTGATGACGGCGATGCGGGCGTGAGGCCCGTTGGGAGGCGCTGCGCCTTCGCGATACCGTCGGCTGTGATTTGACGCTCAGGTCGCCGCAATCGAAAAGTCACGACCTGCGGCAAGACAGGTTTCGCCAATTCCGAGTGACTCAGCGTTTTGACACGCTCTGGGCCGACCTCGGCCTGATGCAATTGGCATGATCTGCGTCTAGTTGACGGGGAGCGTTACAGCGCGATTTTTCACGCGAAGCGACTCTCCACTCGAGCCGTTTATTGGCCGTGTTGGCTCAAGACTTCGGGAAGGTTAAGGCCGATGGTAGCCAATTGCGTCGTAACGTGAACACGCTCGATATAACCGTATTCGAACGCATTTCGGGGGCCGTCTCCGATGGTGCGTGAATACATTCCAACTACCTGTCCGCTTGAATCGAACACCGGAGAGCCGCTGTTGCCCATTGAACCGTCGAGGTCGGTTCTGAAGTAATCGGACCGGTCCACTGCCTTGACCTTCCCAGTCGAGACCCGCAGCGAGCCGTCTGCATCTGCATAGTTGAGTTCGTTCAGCTTTTGCTTATTGCGCGCGCTACGCAGTGGAAATCCAGCCATCCAAACGGTCTCCCCCGGCTCCGCGATCCGTTCGCTGAGTGCCAGATATGCCTCGGGCGATGGCTCGATCCGAAGAAGCGCCGTGTCTTCCCGCAATTCGCTGACGTTTTCACCGGTCTTGCGCAATGCCCTTACTTGCGGAGGATTGGATACGAGCCATACAGCCTGCGCTCCGTGCCATTCCCACTCACCGGTCGATCCTCGCCGTGCAATCTGAGCCTTGAGTGATTTGCAAAGCGTCTCGATTGCTGCGACGCCGTTCTCTCGCTGATGATTAGCCACTTCCGCGGTCACAAGATGATAGTTTGTCAGCACGTATCCGTCGGGTGATATCGCGAAGCCGCTGCCCCCTCCATCCAGTTCGATTCGCGCCGGCCAGTCTGAATTACGCCGGACGAGTTTGGCGAACTCGTGTCGAACCATCCCCATCGCGAATACTGGATCATCGATCTTCTTCACGTCGTCCAGAGTGAAATAGCGGAACCAGCATTCCGACCCGTCCGGCAATGACTCATTGCGTGCGAGCGCAGCAGCTTCCTCGCTGCTGTTCGCAATGTCGATGACAAGAATAGTCTTTGGCATGATGCGTACCATCGATGCGATGAGCCTGTCTTTGTCGATCTGTGGCACGGCCAGTCTAGACGGGTCGAACATTCCTTCGGACATGCATACCTCATGGCATCGATAGTTGAACGGTGACAGGGCCAATCTGGCCCCGAATGCCGATTGTCGACCATTTAGGGACGACTGTCGAACGTCTCAAGTTGGCCGTAACACGGAGCTCATACCTCTGATGCGCTGCGCGGGCCAGACATTCATTGAACCTGAAATGGAAAGAATCGTGCTCGCACGAGCAGGATTGCGATGATTTTCGGCTCAGCCTCATTTGGTAAAGGACTACCGCGGAACTCCGAGGAAAGCCAACGATCTGATCGATACACCGTTAAACGCAATTTTATTCCTGCGAGCGCATTTGCAGCGTTCGACGTTGCCCATTAGATTTAGACGTGTGCTTTTCCCCTACGGCACGTATGAAGTGTCATCGATGCTTCATCAATTCCCCGGTTGTTCATCATCGAAACGGCGCAATGGGGATAGGGGAGCAGGCGCAACGCACGAAAGGTGAAGTCGCAATGAAAATCTGTTTGTCTCTGAAAGAAGTGGCAGATGCGCTATCACTGTCGCCGACGACCGTACAGAAACTGGTACGCGAGAAATCGTTTCCCGAGCCGCGGCTACTCTCGGGCCGGAGGGTAGGGTGGCTCGCGCACGAGGTCCAGGAGTGGGCCGACGCTCGACCGATTGCCGACCTGCTGCCGCCCGAAAACACAGGCGTTAAGAAACGGCCAATTCCTCAAGATGAGCGGCCAGCTTCATAAGCCACTCGCGCTTTTCCGCATCGTAGCTATAAAGGTTGTAGACGCCCACGATACCAGGCTTGATGTGACCGATTATCTCTTCGGCTACCTCGTTCGCGCATCCCATCGCGCCGGGCATCGTGCGCGCGGTGCGGCGAAGGTCGTGCGGTGTCCATGCCGTCACGGGGATCGGACGGTCAGACATGAGTTTGTTTTTGCCCTTCCAATAGGGTTGGCAGCGGGCAATGGTCTGCCCAACACTTGCTTGCGTGATGCATTCGCGTGGCCTGGCTGCGCGGCGCCCCGCTTTCGGGGCAGTGTAAGGAAATAACCAGCTGTTGCCGTAACTCGCCCATCGTCTCCGGATGATCACCTCCGCTCGACCGACGAGCGGTACGCGATGCGCAGTCGCACGTTCAATGCGTTTGTTTTTCGTCTTTGCCTTTGGAATAGTCCACCAGAGGCCATCAGCCTCCTCACTCAACTCGACGCCCTGCATAGCGACAATCTCGTTGCCGCGTTGCCCCGTCCATAGATAAAGCTGCGTCACATCGGCTACATCCGGCTCAAGCAACTGCACCCACGGAACGAGAACAGCGATCTCGGGGCCTGTCAGTACACGCTTATCAGTGACACGTTCACCGTTGCGACTGCGGCCTTTGCTGCGCAGCCGGCCACGCATGATCTGACGCCACCAGTTTGGCGTATTTTCGGGAAGCCGGCCGGCGTCGAGCGCGTAGTCCCACGCTGCGCCAAGTTCCATCTTGATGCGGTTCGCATAGGTAGGGCGATCACGTAACCTTTCCAGCAGATCGAAGGCCATCTTCCGAGTGACGGTCTCGGGAAGCATGTCCAGGATCGGTTCGATGGGAGTGCCGAGTGCATATCGGGTATTTGCCTGCGCTGCGGGGCTGGCATTGTGCTCGACATGTCCGGCCAGATAATCGGCGACGAGGCGTCGGACGGTATATGCACCAGATACAAGTTCGGCGTCCAATCCGGCCACGCGCGCTCTGGCCCGACGTCGCGGATGCAAGGGATCTTGGCCACTATCACGGATGTTTCGTTTCGTCTCCCACTCGACGACCGCCGCGGCGAGAGGCATCGCCGGCCAATTTCCGAGCTTGATTTGTCGCATGTTACCGTCGAGAGGCGATCGGTATCGGTACGTCCATGTGCGTCGGGTGGTCGTGGCTTCGAGGCGTAAGCCGGGAAAGTCGTCGAACGCTATATGTTCTTGCGGCTGGAGCAGTTTGGCCCTTCTGGCGTCGAACTTCATCTTTGGCCCGATGTCGGTTTCTCGGACTACTTTCAATAGCAAAAAAACCTACGCAAAAGGTTACGCTAACCTCAAAGTTTTGCAACACGGTAACGCACGTCGCCACCACGGCGATCGACACATATCTCGATTCAAGTAATTGTTTTTGCAGGATTTTTTGTGATATCTGCGTATTTCGACGTATATCTGTGATCGCAGCACAAAACCGGCTTAACAATATTTAAACGATTTAAATTGAGACTGTTCTTATACTGTCTCGACGGATTGTAAATATTTGTCCACACTCGGACGCACGGCGTCCCGGGTCAGTATGCGAGTTGCATCGCGCTGGGCGGCAACGATGCCGGATGGCTGGAGGATGGCATTCGGAAGGGGATGGCCGTTTTCGATTATGATGAAAACGCCTATTCACTCTATGTGACTGGGCGAATTGCGCGCCACTTTTGAGATATATCGGATGCCTGTTTAAAACAGGCGTTTCTGGCACGCAACTAATAATCGATAAATAGTGTTGTCGATGGAGGAACCCGTCGCCCGAAGGTCAGCGCACGGAAGGAGCGCGTAGCGTTAAAGGCAAACGGGGCGTCGCAACCCGGGGTACCTGGGCTGCGCGCTGAATCGACTCGATGGCCGGCCATCCAGATACGAAGAACGGTATTGCATTGCGGGGTGTTATGAGAATTGCAGTCCTGGATGACGATCCGGCGCAGGCCGATCTGGTGTGTCAAACCCTCTCGGCCGCTGGCCACATCTGCCATGCCTATGCCGAGGGCCGCGCGCTGGTGCGCCAACTCCGGCGCCAGACCTTCGATCTGCTGGTGCTGGATTGGAACGTGCCCGACATGTCCGGCGAAGAGGTGCTTCGCTGGGTGCGCGAGAGTCTGTCCGAGCGCTTGCCGGTGCTGTTCATGACGAGCCGCAGCCGCGAGACCGACATCACGTCGATCCTCAATACAGGGGCGGACGACTACGTCGTCAAGCCAGTGTCGGCGGGCGTCCTGCTGGCGCGCGTCGGTTCGCTGCTGCGGCGCGCCTATCAGCTCAACGCGAGCGCATTGAAAGAAGTGTTCGGCGACTACGAGTTCGATCTGGGCGCCAAGCACGTTTTGGTACGCGGCACCGCCGTCGCCGTGACGCAAAAAGAATTCGACCTCGCGCTGCTGCTGTTCCAGCACCTGAGCCGGCCGCTGTCGCGTGCGCACATTCTCGATGTGATCTGGAAGCAGGCCACCGAAATCCCGTCGCGCACCATGGATACCCACGTCTCGATGCTGCGCAGCAAACTGGGCTTACGGCCTGAAAACGGCTATCGCCTGACGCCGATCTACGGGTATGGATACCGGCTGGAGCGCATCGAAAAGGGGGATGCGTGAGGTTGTCTGGAGCCACGCTGCCGGCCCCTCTGCCGGCGGCCGGCGCACGCCGTGCGCTGGCCGTTCTCGTGCCGTGCGCGCCGTACGTCCTCGCGGCGCTCGGGCTCGCGCCCGCGCTGGCCGAGGCGCATAAGAGCGACAGGACGCCCGTCGTCACCGTCCCTTACACGACCGCAGCGGGCGACACGCTGTATGAAATCGCTGCGCGCTACCTGCGCGATTCGCACGACTGGAGGGCGCTCAGCCGCCTGAACAAGGTGCCCGCGCCGCGCCGGCTGCAAGCGGGTATCCAGCTGAAACTGCCGGCCGCGTTGCTGCGTCAGGATCACGAATCCGCGCGGGTGCTGGCGACGAGCGGGCCGGTCGAGCGGGCGTTCGGCACAGGACCCTACACGCCGCTTGCGCCCGGCATGATGCTCGGCGAAGGCGATCGGGTGCGGACCGGTCATGAGGGTTTCGCGACGCTGGAACTGGTGGACGGTTCGCACGTGAGCATTCCTCAAGACGGCATGATCGAAATCGGCACGCTGCGCCAGACGGTATTGACGGGCGCTTCCGACCGCGTGATCGATCTGCAACACGGCGAGGTCAATAGCGAAGTCACGCACGCCACGAAGAAAGACGACCGCTTCCAGATCCGTTCGCCCTCCGTGGTGGCGGGCGTGCGTGGCACGCGTTTTCGGGTGAACTACGACGCCGGCCAGCAGCAAACGGTCGTCGAAGTGCTGGATGGCGCGGTCGGCGTGGATCCGGGCAGCGCACCTGCGCCAGCGCCGGGCGTGCCGCTGCAGGCCTCGGAGCAACTCGTCCCGGCTCACTTCGGCAATGTCTCGGGCTCGAACGGAGCAATCGGCGCGCCCATCGAGTTGCTACCCGCACCCGCCTTGAGCGATCCCGGCAAGATCCAGGATGGCAAGACCGTCGCGTTCGATCTCGCGGCGGACAGCCATGCAGCCGGCTACCGCTTGCAGATCGCGCGTGATGCGGATCTGCTCGACCTGATCCGCGATCTGCCGGTGAGCGCGCCGCATGCCGACTTCGGCGAACTGCCCGACGGCACTTACTTTGTGCGCATCTCAGCGATCGACCACAATGGTCTTGAAGGCCTGCCGCAGACCTATGGCTTCGAGCGCCGTCAGTTGGGTCTGTCCGCTTCCGCGACACCGCGTGCCGGCACGCGCGACTATGCGTTCCGCTGGTTCGCGAGCCGCCCGGGTGTGGAAACGCGCTTTCGCTT
>JBEKNG010000195.1:0-8588 GCA_049523075.1 Paraburkholderia sp. | reverse complement strand
CGCCATTCACGATGCGCCCGCTCTTCGACAGCCGCACGGTAACTTCGCCCTGCGCCTGAGTGCCGGTCGTAATCGCGTTCACCGAGTACAGCAGCAACTCTGAGCCGCTGCCGACTTCCGTTTCAATCGCGTTCAGCGTGGCATCCACCGGGCCATTGCCGCGCGCTTCGCCGGTCACTTGCTTGCCCTCGACCGTGAACACGATACGCGCATGCGGTTGCTCACCCGTTTCCGAGTGTTGCGACAGCGACAGGAACTGGTAGTGCTCCTTCTGCTGCGCTTCCGCCGATTCTTCGGTGACGATCGCGATGATGTCTTCGTCGAAAATCTCCGACTTGCGATCGGCCAGTTCCTTGAAGCGTGCGAACGCAGTATTCAACTCGGCTTCGCTTTCCAGCGAAACACCCAGCTCCTGCAGGCGCTGCTTGAACGCGTTGCGGCCCGAGAGCTTGCCGAGCACGATCTTGTTCGCGCTCCAACCCACATCTTCGGCACGCATGATTTCGTACGTGTCGCGCGCCTTCAGCACGCCGTCCTGATGGATGCCCGAGGCATGCGCAAAGGCATTCGCACCCACCACGGCCTTGTTCGGCTGCACCACGAAACCGGTGATCTGCGATACCAGCTTCGAGGCCGGCACGATCTGCGTCGTGTCGATGCCGAGATCGAGGCCGAAGTAGTCCTTGCGGGTCTTCACGGCCATCACGATTTCTTCGAGAGAAGTATTGCCCGCGCGCTCGCCGAGACCGTTGATCGTGCACTCCACCTGACGCGCACCGCCAATCTGCACGCCGGCGAGGGAGTTCGCCACCGCCATGCCGAGATCGTTGTGGCAGTGCACGGAGAACACCGCTTTATCTGAATTCGGAATCCGTTCGCGCAGCGTCTTCACAAGCTGGCCGTACAGTTCCGGCACTCCGTAGCCGACCGTATCCGCGATGTTGATGGTCGTCGCGCCCTCGGCGATCACAGCTTCCAGCACGCGGCACAGGAAATCCAGGTCCGAGCGGCTGCCGTCTTCCGGCGAGAATTCCACGTCGTTGGTGAACTTGCGCGCGAACCGCACGGCGAGCTTCGCCTGCTCGAACACCTGATCCGGCGTCATGCGCAGCTTCTTTTCCATGTGCAGCGGCGACGTTGCAATGAACGTGTGGATGCGGAAATGATCGGCGGGCTTCAACGCATCGGCGGCGCGCTGGATGTCTTTGTCGTTGGCGCGGGCGAGCGAACAGACCGTGCTGTCCTTGATCGTCGAGGCGATCGTGTGGATCGCGTCGAAGTCGCCGTTCGAACTGGCCGCAAAGCCGGCTTCGATGACGTCCACCTTCATCCGCTCCAACTGCTTGGCGATGCGGATTTTCTCTTCCTTCGTCATCGACGCACCGGGCGATTGCTCGCCATCGCGCAACGTCGTGTCGAAAATGATCAGTTTGTCTGCCATCTCGGGTCTCCTGGGAGGATTCGGTCAAATAAGGGGATCGAAAAACGGAATTCGGGTGTTTGCGCCACCGCAGGCGACGCCAAACAACGAACGAGGCAGACGGAGGGCGAAAACGATCAGCGCGTTAGGCGCGCTAGCGCTAGCACGCATAGCGGCGCGCTGGCTTGAAGAGGCTGGAAGGGAAACTGGGAAGTAACCATCCAGCGACTATAGCGGCATTCCGTAAATCCTGCAATTGGCGCTGCAGGCGCCGCTACGCGCGTCCCTAACTGGAGAATTCCGCTCGTCGCACCATGAAAAACGGCAGCCCGCAGGCCGCCGTTTGAATCCACCTGACACCGTCCAACCGAAGCCGGTCAGCGCTCCCGCTGCACCGAGCGGGCCGGATTGGCTCTGCCGCGCAGCGCCTGATAGCCCCAAAACACGTAGCCCGACAGGCCATAGAGGACGAACAGGCCGAACAGCATCAGCGGCGGATCGGACGACACCAGCACGAACGCCATCACCACCAGCAGGATCACGCCGAACGGCACGCGGTGCCGCACGTCGAGCGCCTTGCCGCTGTAGAACGGCGCATTCGACACCATAGTCACGCCGGCATAGATGGTCAGCACAAACGCCACCCACGGCAGCCAAACCAGCTTGACCGGCACGCGGTTGTCGGTGGCAAGCCACACGAAACCGGCGATCAGCGCAGCCGCAGCCGGGCTCGGCATGCCCTGGAAAAAGCGCTTGTCGACCACGCCGATGTTCGTGTTGAAGCGCGCCAGACGCAGCGCCGCGCCCGAGCAATAGACGAACGCCGCGAGCCAGCCCCAGCGGCCGAGGTCCTTCAGCACCCATTCGTACATGACGAGCGCCGGCGCGACGCCGAACGAGACCATGTCCGAGAGGCTGTCGAACTGTTCGCCAAACGCGCTTTGCGTATGCGTCATCCGCGCGACGCGGCCGTCCATGCCGTCGAGCACCATCGCGACGAAAATCGCAATCGCGGCGACCTCGAAACGCACGTTCATGGCCTGCACCACCGCGAAGAAACCGCAGAAGAGCGCTGCGGTCGTGAACGCGTTGGGTAGCAGATAAATGCCGCGCTTCCTCAGAAACTGCTGGCGCGCAGCACGGCGGCTGTCGATCGGCCCCGCTTCCTGCGCCATCGGCTTGTTGCGGCGAAACGGCCGCGGCTGCGCTGCAGCAGTGCTACGGGGACGACGTTTGAATGCGGCCATCGGATAAACCTCCTTCGTGCCGCTTTATAGTTCGAGTTCAGCCAGAATGGTCGACGAGGCCGAAACCTTCTCGCCGATCGACACGCGCGGACGGCTGCCCACCGGCAGATACACGTCGACGCGCGAACCGAAACGAATGAAGCCATAGCGCTGGCCGCGCGTGAGCGGCTCGCCGGAACGCACGTAGCAAAGAATGCGGCGCGCGATCAGCCCGGCGATCTGCACCGAAGTCACGGTATGGCCGCTGGCCGTTTCGATCACCAGCGCGTTGCGTTCGTTTTCGGTCGAAGCCTTGTCCACCGCGGCGTTCAGGTACGCGCCGGGGAAATATTCGACCTTCGAAATCGCGCCATCCACCGGCGAGCGTTGCGAGTGGACATTGAACACGTTCATGAACACGCTGATTTTCAGCGCTTCACGGTTGGCGTACGGATCATGCGTGGTTTCGACGGCCACGATGCGGCCGTCAGCCGGGCACAGTACCGCATTGGCTTGTGACGGGATGGGACGCGCCGGATCGCGGAAGAACTGCACAACGAAGATGAGCAGCAGCCAGAACGGCCATGCAAAGCCGAATCCCGCGAAGGCATGGATCAACAACGCAACGACGGCCGCGATGGCGATAAATGGCCAGCCTTCGCGCGCGATGATCGGATGAGGGTAATTCATGGATGGATTGGCTTCTGTATTTTTGTAAAACCGTAGGATAGCAAAAGCCGCCCAGGGTTCAGCACCCTTGGGCGGCTTTTTGCATTGCCGGCGCCTCTCGCGAGCCCGCCGCGCCGGTCATGAACGACAACTGCTCAGTGGGTCGATTAGTTCTTCGACTGGTCAACCAGCTTGTTCGCAGCGATCCACGGCATCATCGAACGCAGCTTCGCACCGACCGTTTCGATCTGGTGTTCAGCCGTCAGACGGCGGCGCGATTGCAGCGTCGGTGCGCCAGCCTTGTTTTCGATGATGAAGCTCTTGGCGTACTCGCCCGTCTGAATGTCGGTCAGCACCTGCTTCATCGCCTTCTTCGTTTCAGCCGTCACGATCTTCGGACCCGTCACATATTCACCGTATTCGGCGTTGTTCGAGATCGAGTAGTTCATGTTGGCGATGCCGCCTTCGTAGATCAGATCGACGATCAGCTTCAGTTCGTGCAGGCACTCGAAGTACGCCATTTCCGGCGCGTAGCCCGCTTCCACCAGCGTTTCGAAGCCAGCCTTGATCAGGTCGACCGTACCGCCGCACAGCACGGCTTGTTCGCCGAACAGGTCGGTTTCGGTTTCTTCACGGAAGTTGGTTTCGATGACGCCGGCACGGCCGCCGCCGTTCGCTGCCGCGTACGACAAAGCGATGTCGCGCGCTGCGCCCGACTGGTTTTGCGCAACGGCGATCAGGTGCGGCACGCCGCCACCTTGCGCGTACGTGCTGCGCACCGTATGGCCGGGGGCCTTCGGCGCGATCATGATGACGTCGAGGTCAGCACGCGGGATCACCTGGCCATAGTGCACGTTGAAGCCGTGTGCGAAGGCAAGCGCTGCGCCTTGCTTGATGTTGGCGTGCACTTCCTTGGCGTAGACATCGGCGATCTGCTCGTCCGGCAGCAGCATCATGACGACGTCCGCGCCCTTGACGGCTTCCGCCACTTCCTTGACTTGCAGGCCGGCGTTCTCAGCCTTGCTCCACGATGCGCCACCCTTGCGCAGACCAACCGTGATCTTCACGCCGCTTTCCTTCAGGTTCAGCGCGTGAGCATGGCCTTGCGAGCCATAGCCGATGATGGTGACTTGCTTGCCCTTGATGAGGGAGAGGTCGGCATCCTTGTCGTAGAAAACTTTCATGTCTGTTCCTTGGCTAAATTCAGTGAAATCGGTGAAATTTAAAAGTGCGTATGTATTGCGTGACCGGGTGGGTGCAGGCACTGCCCGGCCTTCGATCGATAAAATCCGGCGTCAAACCTTCAGAATGCGTTCGCCGCGACCGATCCCCGAGCTGCCCGTCCGGACCGTTTCGAGAATCGCGGTGGCGTCGAGCCCTTCAATGAAGGCATCGAGCTTGTCGCTCGCGCCCGTCAGTTCGATCGTATAGGTCTTTTCGGTGACGTCGATGATGCGGCCGCGGAAGATATCCGACATCCGTTTCATTTCCTCACGCTCCTTGCCGACCGCCCTTACCTTGATCAACATCAGCTCGCGCTCGATATGGGCGCCCTCGGTAAGGTCGACCACTTTCACCACCTCGATCAGGCGGTTTAAATGCTTCGTGATCTGTTCGATCACGTCATCCGAGCCAATGGAAACGATGGTCATGCGCGACAGCGAATGGTCTTCGGTCGGGGCCACCGTCAAGGTTTCAATGTTGTACCCGCGTGCGGAGAAGAGACCGACCACGCGCGAGAGCGCGCCCGGTTCGTTTTCCAGCAGGACGGAAATAATGTGTCTCATGTTTCGCTTCTTCCAGATGTGTGATGTATGCGAGCCGGTTTGCGCCGCTTCGTCCGCTTACACTTTTTTTGAAAGCGCGCATGACGAAGCCAACGCTGCATTTACCCAAATGCGAACCGTCGTTATAGATCTTCCGAACCGAGGAGCATCTCCGTGATGCCCTTGCCGGCCTGAACCATCGGCCAGACGTTTTCGGTCGGATCGGTCTGAAAGTCGAGAAACACCGTGCGATCCTTCAGGCGCAGCGCTTCTTTCAGCGCCGGCTCGACATCCGCCGTCTTCTCAATTCGCATGCCCACGTGGCCATAAGCCTCGGCGAGCTTCACAAAATCCGGCAGCGCATCCATATACGAATGCGAATAGCGCTTGCTGTATTCGATCTGCTGCCACTGGCGCACCATGCCCAGATAGCGGTTGTTCAGCGAAATGATCTTGATCGGCGTCGCGTACTGCTTGCAGGTCGACAGTTCCTGAATGCACATCTGGATCGAACCTTCGCCCGTGATACAGAGCACGTCGTCGTCCGGGTGTGCCATCTTCACGCCCATCGCTGCCGGCAGGCCGAAGCCCATCGTACCGAGGCCACCGGAGTTGATCCAGCGGCGCGGCTTGTTGAAGCGATAGAACTGCGCCGCCCACATCTGGTGCTGGCCGACGTCCGAACACACGAAGGCATTGCCGTCGGTCAGTTCGTAGGCCTTTTCCACTACATACTGCGGCTTGATGATGTCGCTCTTGCGGTCGAACTTAAGGCAGTCTTTGGCGCGCCAGGCTTCGATGTCCTTCCACCAGTCCGCAAGCGCTGCGGTGTCGGGGCCATGCTCGGCCGTCTGCAACTGCTCGATCAGATCTTTCAGCACTTCCTTGACATCGCCGACGATCGGAATGTCGACCTTGACGCGCTTGGAAATGGAAGAAGGATCGATGTCGATATGGATGATCTTGCGCGGCACCGACGAAAAATGCGCCGGATCGCCGATCACGCGGTCGTCGAAGCGCGCACCAATGGCGATCAGCACGTCACAGTGCTGCATGGCCATGTTGGCTTCGTACGTACCGTGCATGCCGAGCATGCCGAGGAATTTCTTGTCGCTCGCGCGATAGCCGCCCAGCCCCATCAGCGTATTCGTGACGGGGTAGCCGAGCAGATCGGCGAACTGGTTCAGCTCACGCGCCGCATCCCCGAGGATGATGCCGCCGCCGGTGTAGATATACGGACGCTTCGCGGAGAGCAGCAAGGACACCGCCTTGCGGATCTGACCGGAGTGGCCCTTCGTCACCGGGTTGTACGAACGCAGCGACACGCTCTTCAACGGCTCGTACTGGCAAGGCGTCTTCGACACATCTTTCGGAATGTCGATCAGCACCGGGCCAGGCCGGCCGGTACGGGCAATGAAGAAGGCTTTCTTGACGGTAGCCGCGAGGTCGCGCACGTCCTTCACCAGGAAGTTGTGCTTCACGCAGGGACGCGTGATGCCGACCGTATCGCACTCCTGGAACGCATCCTGGCCGATGGCGGCCGTAGGCACCTGGCCGCTGATCACCACCAGAGGAATCGAATCCATGTAGGCGGTAGCGATGCCGGTCACCGCATTGGTGACACCGGGGCCGGAGGTCACGAGACACACACCGACCTTGCCTGTTGAACGCGCATAGGCGTCAGCGGCATGGACTGCGGCTTGTTCGTGGCGCACGAGGATGTGCTGGAATTTGTCCTGCTTGTACAGCTCGTCGTAGATGTAGAGTACCGAGCCGCCGGGATAGCCCCACACAAACTCAACGTCTTCGTCGGCCAATGCGCGCATGAGCACGGTGGCGCCGATAGATTCAGTCTCGCGATGGGAAGTCGTATCCGACGTGGAGAATTCCGCGCTGGGCATATTCATTCATTCACCTTTCGAATTTTCGGCAAAAAATTGATCGGGTGCTCTCTGCCGGGCTTGTGGCTCGGGTTCAAGCGGCGCGTCCACTTTGACAGGTGAGCTTCTTGGGCCACACCTCAAATGAGACAAGTCACTTATGTTGCGAACCGTCGAAGATATCTGCTGAAGCCCCGATGGTCAAGAAAATATTTCCGCGCCATCGGCAACAACCCGCGTAACGGCGATAAAAGTTGCCATAAGTGTCGATGCGGCTTCGTGTTTTTCCCCAGCGGGGCGAAAGTTTGTTAGCATCCGCCAGTTTTACGACAATTTCGATCGATTACGCGCACGCTCGCTGCGCCGACCCCCAACGGATGGCATCAGACAAGGAACTCGCCGATTTTCTGGCGGGCGTCGAAAGGCGCGCGTTCAAGCAGACGGTCTACGCCGTGCGGGACGACGACGCCTCGCTCGACATCGTGCAGGACGCGATGATCAAGCTCGCCGAAAAATACGGCGACCGTCCAGCAGCCGAACTGCCGCTGCTGTTTCAGCGTATTCTCCAGAATGCGATGCACGACTATTTTCGTCGGCAGAAAGTGCGCAATACCTGGGTCAGTCTGTTCTCCTCGCTCGGCAACGCCGACGATGACGATTTCGACCCTCTGGAGACATTCGAAGCACAAGAAGGCTCGATCGGTGCCGAGAGTAGCGAGCAGAGGCTGGAGCGCGAACAAGTCTTACAGTTGATTGACGACGAGATCCAAAAATTACCGGCACGTCAACGGGAGGCGTTTCTCATGCGTTATTGGGAAGATATGGATGTCGCCGAGACTGCTGCTGCGATGGGCTGCTCCGAAGGCAGTGTGAAAACACACTGTTCGCGAGCCACCCACACGCTGGCGCAAGCGCTCAAGGCTAAAGGAATCACGCTATGAGCTCCTCTCTCGATACGAAAGAACTCGAGTTCGCGAGGCAAGTACGCCGCGCGCTCGACGAAAATGCCGCCAATATTTCCCCCGCCACCGTCGACCGGCTCGCCGTGGCGCGCCGCGCCGCGCTCGCCCGTAAAAAGCCCGAGCCGGTGGCTGCGCCCATTTTCGTGCCGGCCTTTGCCGGCGCCGCTGGAGCGTTGTCCGGCATGCCGCAGGCCGAAGCCCCGCACCGCCGCCGTTCGCCGCTGCGCCGCTTCGCGCTCGCGTGGCCGTTGGCAGCGCTGGTGATCAGCCTGGTGGCGATTGCCTACTGGGAAGACCAGCAACGCACCGCTGAGCTCGCCGATATTGACGCCGCGATGCTGAGCGACGATCTGCCGCTCAACGCCTATCTCGATCACGGCTTCAACGCGTATCTTTCGCGCGCGCATTGAGCGGGAGGCTCTTCGGGTGAGTTACAAGCGCGGCCTCGCCGTTGTTTTCGGATGCGCAATCGCGGCCCTCGTGTCGTTTGCTGCGACGTATCCGCGCTTCTACCCGAGCGCCCCGTCCCTTGCAGCCGCCGCGAGCGGCACGCCAGCCAAGACCGCCGCGCCGGCGCTCAGTGTCGAACTGCCGGGGCTGCCTAGCACAAGCCCCCTCTCCTGGTCGCACCTCACCGACGCCGAGCGCATCGCGCTCGCGCCGTT
>JBEKNG010000194.1:0-8602 GCA_049523075.1 Paraburkholderia sp. | reverse complement strand
ATAGCATCGGCCAGCCGTGCGCGCCTTCCATGCGCGCCGCCTCGACCTGCTCGGCGTTCAGCGAGGTGAGTCCGGTCAGATACAGAATCATGCAGTACGCCGTTTGCGGCCATAGCGCCGCGAAGATGATTCCAGGCGTCGCATAGCGCGCATCGCCAAGCACCGGCACGCCGTGCCCGAGGATCAGCGCCAGCAAGCCAAAGGTCGGATCGTAGAACCACGAGAAAATCAGCCCGACCACTACCCCCGACAGCACGAACGGCGCAAAGAAAAGCGACTTGACGATGCGGATACCGGCCACCGCCTGGTTCAGATACAGCGCCACGGCGAGGCCCATCGGCGGAGCCAGCAAAAATAGCAGCAGCCAGATCAGATTGTTCTTCAGCGCCGTATAGAACGTCGAGGCATGGAATAGCTCGACATAGTTCGCAAATCCGACGAAGCTGGGATCGGTCATGCCATCCCAGTTGAAAAAGCTGATGCGGATCGTCGACAGGATCGGCCAGATCACATAGATCGCCACCATCACGCAGGCGGGTGCAAGGAACAGGAAGGCGGCACGCCGTTGCCGGCGCGCAGTGGGCGACGGACCACGGTGGCGCGGCGGCGCTCCCGGCACACGCGACGCGCCGGATTGCGCAGCGCCGCCCGGACCAGAATCGCCGGTAATGGACTGACGGCTGACGGAGTGAACCACGGCGAGTCTCCTGATCAATCTCAATCGGGCGCAGGCGGCGCGAAGCCGCCCACGCTTACTGCGCTTAATGACTACGGTTACTTCTTGTAGATGCGCTGACGCGTTTGCTCGAGTTGCGCCAGCACCTCGTCGAGCTTCGAAGGATCCGCCACGAACTGCTGCATCCCCTTCATGCCCTCGTCGGCCATCTCCTTGGTCATGTCACGATCGTAGAACTGCGCGATGCCGCCCTTCGTGTTGGCAAGAATCTGGAAGCCGATCTTCGAAATCGGATCCTCCGGCTCCGGCGACTTACTGTTGGCCGACAGCGAGCCAAGCCCCGTCGCCAGTTGCGCGCCGATTTCCGGCGTCTCGACAAACGCAAGGAACGCGTGGGCGTCGGCCTTGTTCTTGGCCTTCGACGGGATATGTAGCGACTCGACCGGGCCATCTTCGGCAGTCGGCACCTTCGAATCGATGATCGGGAACTGGAAGTAGCCCATTTCCGGCTTCACGCTCGCCGGAAAGCCGCCCGTAATGAAGGTGCCCATCAGCATCATCGCGGCCTTACCCTGGAACAGGAACGGCTGCGCCGAATCCAGATCGTAGGAGAGCGAATTGTCGATAAAGTACCCAGCGTCGATCAGTTGCTTCCACGTGGTGTATACCTTCTTCACGCGCGGATCGGTGTACGGCACGTCGCCCGCCATCAGCTTTTGGTGGAACGCGTTGCCGTTCAGGCGCAGATCCAGATAGTCGAACCAGCCGGCCAGCGTCCACGCATCACGGCCAGCCACCGCAATCGGCGTAATCCCAGCCGCCTTCAGCTTCTTGCAGGCGTCGAGAAACTGATCCCACGTTTTGGGCTCGTCCGCGATCCCGACCTTCTGAAACAGATCCTTGCGGTAGAACAGACCCCACGAGTAGTAGACGGTTGGCGCCGCGTACTGCTTGCCCTTATACGACGAAGCTTCCTTCGTCGAGGCATACGTGCTGTTCCAGCCGTTCTTGTTCCAGTCGCCAGTCAGGTCTTCGAACAGGCCGCGCTGTGCGTAATACGCCATCCGCTCGCCGTCATGCCAGTTGACGATGTCAGGCGCGACCGTCGACAGCCAACCCGGCAGTTGCACTTTGTAGGCTTCCTCATCGATAAACGACACGTTGACGTCGGTACCGGGATGGGCCTTCTTGAATTCGTCGATCACCTGCTGCCAGACCGCCCGCTGACTGGCGCCCTTGAACGCGATATTCATCGTCAGTGTGCCCGCCTGCGCGCTACCGGCCATCGATGCTGCCGCCGTGGCCGCAGTCAGCGCCACGGCAGCCAGAAGCTTGCGAAGTTTGAACGTCATGCCTGTCTCCTTGGTTTTTAAGTCGTTTTCGGTCGTGCCGGGTTGCTGCGTAAGGTGCTGCGGCAAGGTACTGCGTTACTGTTACAGCCAGACCTCAGGTCGATGTCCACGCCGGAGTCCCAAGGTCTGAACCCGTTTAACTCGAGCGATACACCGCGATGCCCTGAGGTTGAATCTCGCGTGAGCCGATCACGAAGGCGGCGTCCGGCACATCGGCAAGCGTGTGAACCTGTTCGCCATAGTTCAGGACATAGGTCAGGCCGCCGCGCCGGCTGATGCGCACCCCCTCGCCGAGCGCCATCACGTCGAGCCCGGCTTCGCGGGCGATACCGGCAAAGAGTCGCGTGGTCAGCGCGTCGTCGAACAGACTCGCAAAGTAGTGAATCGCGCCGCTGCGGACATACGCAGGATGGCCGTCGGCGAAACGTGCGCGGATCTCCAGCGCGCCCTTGCCGGCCGCGCCGGCTTCGATGAAATCGCGCCAATGCCGCCCGACGCCGTCATCGAGGCTGGCGCTGCCGGCGAGCCTGACGGGCTCGGTCACATTGGGCCGCAGCGACTCGACACGCCACACGCGAGCCGGCAACACCGAGGCAAGCGGCCCTGGCGGCAACGTGGCGGGAATCTGCAGATCTTGGGTCTTCGAGCCGGTACGCGGTCCGAGCACCACCTGGGCACCCGAGCGCGTCAACCGCTCCGCGAAGTCTGCCGTCACGACCGGCAGCGGCGGCACAACAACCAGTTGATAGCCGTCGAGCGGTGCATCCACCGGCAGCACCTCGACATCGAGACCGAGTCCACGTAACGCCGAGTAGTATTCGAACGCGAAGCGCGGATAGTGGAAATCAGCACCTTGAGGATGAATTTCAAACAGCCACTTCGCCTCGTAGTCGTACACAAGCGCGACCTTTGAGCGGATGCTGGTGTTCGCATCGCCATCCGCCGCCAGCACCTCGCGGATTTCCTCAGCCACCTGCGCCGCCTCGCTGCCGCCGAGATCCAGCCGGTTATCCGGCGTGTTCAAGCCCGCATGCATCTGCTCCTGGGCAAACGGCGCCTGGCGCCAGCGGAAATACGACACGCAGCCTGCGCCGTGCGCGAACGCCTCCCAGCTCCACAGGCGCACCATGCCAGGCAGCGGCGCCGGATTCCAGTGAGCCCAGTTGACCGGACCCGGCTGTTGCTCCATCACCCAGAACGGCAGCTTCGACATGCCGCGATAAACATCGTGATTGAACGAGGCGAAATCCGGATGACCGGTGCGTAGCCACTTCGCCTTGAGCTCGGGCGCAAACCATTGTTCTTCGAGCGCACCGAGCGGATAGCTGTCCCACGTCGCCACGTCGAGATCGGCGGCGACCTTGTAGTGATCGAATTCGGCAAACAACTGCATGAAGTTGTGCGCCACCGGCCGGCCCGGCGAACGCGCACGGATAATCTCGACCTGCATGCGGTTGTAGCGCGCCACTTCGTCCGAGGCGAAACGCCGGTAGTCGAGCCGGTGCGAGGGATGCGCCTCGGTGACGCTGCCCACGGGTGCGTCGATCTCGTCGAAACTGCGGTACTCCATGCTCCAGAACACCGTGCCCCACGCGCGATTCAGCGCATCGATCGTCTTGTAGTGCGCCGTCAGCCACTCGCGAAAGCGCTCCACCGCCGCCGGCGAATAACTGACCACGGTGTTGTGGCAACCGAACTCGTTATCGGTCTGCCAGTAAGCGACCGCCGGATGCTTGCCGTAGCGCTCGGCCACCGCAGTGCAAATGCGCTGTGAAGCGGCGAAATACGACGGTGACGAGAAGTCATAGTGACGACGCGAGCCGAAGGCCCGCGGCCGCCCGTCGGCGCCAACCGGCAAAATGTCCGGATGACGGTCGATCAGCCACTTCGGCGGCGTCGCCGTCGGCGTGCACATCACCACCTGCAAGGCCGCCGCGCCGAGCACGTCGACGGCGCGGTCGAGCCAGCCCCAATCGTATTCACCAGGCGATGGTTCCATCCGGCTCCAGGCAAACTCAGCAATCCGCACCTGCTCGATACCGAGCGCTTTCATGCGGCGGGCGTCGTCTTCCCACATCGATTCCGGCCAATGTTCCGGGTAATAGCAGACTCCAAGGCGCATCCGAGTGTCCTTTATGCGTAGTGTTCGACGGATTCGAGCGAAGCGACGGCAAAGCCGTCCTCGGTAAACAGATGGCAGACGGAGGCCGACGCGCGGAAGCCGGCGCGATCGCCCTGCTTCAGACGTGTATCACCAGGCGCCTTGGCAATCAGAACGGCGCCATCGGCCTCATCAAGATGGACGTAGCTGTGTTCGCCGAGTTGCTCGACGAGCGAGACGGTGCGCATCAGCACGGCTGCATCCTCAAGGGCTGGCGGTACAGACGTAGACGCCGCCGTAGACGTAGAGGCGATGGTGGCCGCGGCTGCGTCCGCCAGTTCCAGATGTTCAGGCCGCACGCCGAAGGTCACGGCCTGCCCTACGCTCAACGCCGCGCCATCGACGCTCACGCGCGCGACTTCGCCACTGTGGGCGAGCTTGACGCTCACGCCGCGTGCGTCGCTCGCAGCCACCTTGCCCGGCAGAAAATTCATCCGCGGCGAGCCGATGAAACCCGCCACGAAGCGGCTATTCGGGCGGTGATACAACTCGAGCGGCGCGCCGATCTGGGCGATGCTGCCATAGCGTTCGGTGTCCTTGCCGGCGTGTAGCAGCACGATCTTGTCGGCCAGCGTCATGGCCTCGATCTGGTCGTGCGTCACGTAGACGACGCTCGCCTTCGCAAACTGTTTGTGCAGGCGCGCGATCTCGACGCGGGTTTGACCGCGCAAGGTGGCATCGAGGTTCGAAAGCGGCTCGTCGAACAGAAACACACCAGGCTCGCGCACGATGGCGCGGCCGATCGCCACGCGCTGCCGCTGCCCGCCCGACAACGCCTTGGGCCGCCGCTCGAGCAGTGCTTCGAGTTGCAGGATGCACGCGGCCTCCCGCACCTTGCGGTCGATTTCATCTTTTGGGGTTTTGGCGAGCTTCAGGCCGAAGGCCATGTTCTCGAATACGGTCATATGCGGGAACAGCGCGTAACTCTGGAATACCATCGCCACGCCGCGCTGCGCTGAAGGCACGTCGTTGACGATCCGCCCGCCGATCGAAAGATCGCCGTCGCTCACGTCTTCGAGACCCGCAATCATGCGCAACAAGGTGGACTTGCCGCATCCGGACGGGCCGAGAAACACACAGAACTCGTTCTCGCCAATCTCCAGATCGACATTGCGAATCCCCGGCACCCCGTCGCCGTAGGATTTTTGGACGCCTTTTAACGAAATGCTCGCCATCGCCTCGTCTCCGTGATTTAATCGGCTCGAAACCGGAGATTAAGCGCTTAATCTGCGCAGCCGAAAAAATTGACCGCGTGCGATCAATGGCCTGCTGCAGCGTCTCCGATACCGTTCTGTCTATGCGGCAAATGGTGCCGTGCCTTCTGGCAGGACGCAAATTCTGAGAAAACGTCCCAAATAGTGAATAAACCATGCCTACACTGAGCGAAGTCGCGCGTCGCGCCGGTTGCACCCCTGCCACGGTGTCCAATGTGCTGCGCAATCGCGGACGGGTCGGCGCGCTGACCCGGCAACGGGTACTGGAGGCGGTGGAAGCGCTTGGCTACCAGCCGCATCTGGCGGCGCGGGCGCTCGCCGAGGGTCGCGCGCCCACGATCGCGTTGATGGTCTCGAGCATCGCCAACCCGTTCTACCCAGAGTTTGCACTGGCCGTCGAGCGTGCAGCCCGCAGCAGTGGCCACTTTCTGATCATCTGCAATACGAACGAAGATCCGTTGGCGGGCCGCGCCTATCTGGAGCAGATTGCCGGCACGTTGTCCGAGGGCGTGCTCGTAATGAACGCCAACCTCGACTTCGCCGATCTGCACAAGACCGAGGCGCGCGGCGCACCCGTCGTGCTGTGCATGTGGGAGCGTCCGCACGAACCGCCCGGCCTGCCTTGCGTGGCCGTCGATTTCCGCCTCGCCGGCCAACTGGCCGCTCAGCATCTGCTCGAACTGGGACATCGCCGGATCGGCGCGATTGTCGGCAGCAAGGCCGCCGGCATCCACGCGGCGCGTTACGACGGATTCACCGATGCCCTGCGCGCTGCGGGTCTTGATGTGGAGCAGGCGCCCGTGCGTTACGCGCGGGACACCACCCGGGGTGGCTATCTCGCTACCCGCGAATTGCTGGAAGCGCACCCCCAGTTGACCGCGATTTTCGCCACCAATGACTTGCCCGCGCTCGGCGCCTTGCATGCGGCTGCCGATCTGGGTTTGCAGGTGCCGCACGACCTTTCAGTCGTGAGCATTACTGACATTCAGCTAGCCCAGGAATCGCGCCCCGCGCTGACGACCGTTGCCGTGCCGACCGTCGAGGCGGCAGAACTCGCGGTGTCCTTGCTGCGCGAACTGATCGAGGCATCGCCGCGCGGCATCCAGGCGGCCGCGAAAGCGCCGCGCGTGTGCATCACCTCGGCGCCTGAACTCGTCGTGCGCGGCTCGACGCAGACGCCGCGTCCGCAGCGTACCTGAGCGCGGGACCTATTCGCTGGCCGGCCAGGGCAATTGCGACGAGGACCAATCGAGTTCCGCCCCCACCACCGAGCGCATTTCCGGCGACTGGATGGCTACCGTCACCGCGATGCAGGGCCGGCCGCTCGCCAGCGACAGATAAGGACTACTGGCCACCGGCACGCCCGGCAGCAGAACGGCGTTTCTGAAGTACGGACGATGATCCCAGCGGGCATCGCGCGGATCCGCGACCGGCTCCAGCGAATCGCCGAGGCTGCTCCCCGCAACGCCCATGACTTCCGGGCCAATCTGACGCCCCCGCTCGTCCAGCATGAAACAACTGATGCACAGTTCGTGCTGCGCCAGACCGGCAAACGCGTCTTCCATACCGACACCGTTCAGCAGGGCATCGGCGGCATTGCGCAGAGCGATGCGGTACGGCTCCACTTTGCTCTCGAACAGCGCGTGTAGATGCGCCCGGCCTTGTGCAATCACGTCGAACGAACGGTCGATCAGGCGGTTGACGGAATCCGGCGGAGTGATCTGCGCAGCGGGCCGGCCCAGCAAAAAGCCTTGCGCGAAGTCGACGTTCGACTCCACGGCCAGAATCAGCTCCTCGGTTGTCTCGACGCCTTCGACGACCACCAGCATGCCGGCCTGGTGCAGCAGCGAGACGAGTTTGGGCAGGATCGACTGCTGGGTGTCCGGAATCGTCGCGCGAATCAGTTCGCCGTCGAGCTTGACGAAATCCGGGCGAATGCGGAACAGCCGGTCCAGATTCGATTGGCCCGCGCCGAAGTCGTCCACGGCGATCAGAAAGCCATGCCCGCGATAGCACGCCGCCGCCCGCGACATCTCGTCGACGCTGCCGCCGTGCGACTCGAGAATCTCGAGGACAATCTTGTCCGGCTCGCGCCCGGCCATGCGAACGATGCCGGCCAGCTGGTCGGCATACCCCTGCGCCACGAAGGTGGCGGGCAGGATGTTGAGAAAGATCCACGCCTCATCGGGAATCAGCCGCTGCGCATTGCCGAGATGGACCGCGTGACTGGCGCGATCGAGCGCGCCCTCATCGCTCAACGGCCGCGGGGCGAACAGCACCGCGGGCGGCACCAGCGTGCCGTCAGACTGTTCGCCGCGCAGCAGCGCTTCGAAGCCGACCTGCTTCTGATGCGACAGGCTGTAGAGCGGCTGAAAATGCGAGGTCAGATAGTAGTCGTCCCACCTGGGCCGTGCGCTTTCTGGTGGATTGTTCGGGGCGCCCAGATTGCCGTGACCCAACAGTTGCAGCGGGTCCAACGGGATGGCCCGCTCGGCGCACACACGGTTCCGGCCGGACTGCTTGGCGCGCAGCAGCGCTTCGTCGGCGCGGTCCAGCAAGGCCATGATGCTCTCGCCGACGCGATGCTCGGCCACCCCGAAGCTCGCCGTCACGTAACCGTCCGGGCGTTCGATACCGGAGATGGCGCTGCGCAGGCGTTCGGCCAGTTCCAGGGCCGAAGCGAGTCCGCTGCGCCGCAACACCGCGAACTCCTCCCCACCGATCCGGCTGACGCTGTCTTGCGAGGTCGTCTGGTCCATCAACACCTGGGCGACCTCGGCGAGCGTCTGGTCCCCGGCTGCGTGGCCGAACTGGTCGTTTAGCGATTTGAAAGAATCTATGTCGACAAAAATTGCGCAGACCTTGACCCCTTCGCCGAGCGCCATGAGACGCCGCTCAGCTTGCTCCATGAAGGCACGGCGGTTCTGCAGACCGGTCAGCGGATCGGTTGCGGCCAGTTGCGCGAGGCGATTCTCAAGCAGGAAATGATCGCGCCGGAACCAGTAGAAGCCGAAGTGAAACACCGCCGCGGTGGGTGCGCCGATCAGCACCCACAGCCACGCCACGATGTTCACGTCATGGACTTGCGGCTGCCTGAACAATAGTGGCAAGCCACTGGCGTAGAAAATCGCCGTGCCGACGAAGAAGTGCGTCGGCGTGAGCCAGAGCGGCGCCGAGCAGATCGGAATCACCACCAGGG
>JBEKNG010000193.1:0-8618 GCA_049523075.1 Paraburkholderia sp. | reverse complement strand
GCGTGGCTCGCGATCATCCCCGTCTATGCGTATTGCTTCGACCACTTCCGCGTCTATACATGGCAGGCGGGCTGGGTGTCGTTCGTTGTGCTGTTCGTCGCGCAGGATCTCCTCTACTACGTGTTTCACCGCTGCAGTCACCGCGTCAGGTGGCTATGGGCCGCGCATGTGGTGCATCACTCGTCGGAACGGATGAATTTTTCGACCGCCTTCCGACAAAGCCTGATGTACCCGGTCGCTGGCATGTGGGTGTTCTGGATTCCGCTCGCGGTGCTCGGCTTTCCGCCGAAACAGATTGTCGCCATCGTGCTGATCAATCTCGGCTTTCAGTTTTTTGTGCATACGCAGGCTATCGGCAAGCTCGGCTGGCTCGAATACGTGTTGAACACGCCGTCGATCCATCGCGTTCACCATGCGCGCAACGACCGCTATATCGACAGTAACTACGCCGGTGTGCTGGCGATCTGGGACCGGTTGTTCGGCAGCTACGTGGAGGAGGACCCGCACGACGCGCCGGTATACGGCATCGTCGAGCCGCTGCACACCTACAACCCGCTGAAGGCGACGTTTCATGAATGGGCTTCAATGGGCGCGGACGTGCTGCGCGTACAAGGTTGGCGCAACAAGCTGAGCGCGCTGTTCGGCCCGCCCGCGTGGGCCGCCGCGTATCACGCCTCTCCTGGCGACACGCAGGCCCAGTTCTCCGGGACGGATGGCGCTGACGGCGCGCATTCGGGCACGACGAATGCGTACGCCAAGGAGGCCGTCAATACAGCCACCCATGCCGACGCATCGGACAACCACGCATCTGCAAGCAACCCGGCTGCGTTTCAAACGCCGCGCAGACCGGGGAAGATTCTGTAAGCTGTCGTCACGCCGCCGACGCGGCGGGCGCCGCCTGCATCACATGGCAAAAAGGCCACACGTACGAGGAGATGAAGTCAACATGAAACAACAGGGAATGAAACATCGGGGTCTGGTGCGCCTGACGCAAGTCGCGGTCGCCAGCGCAGCCTTCGCCATGATTGCAGCCTGCGGCGGCAGCAGCAATAACAGCAGTTCCAGCAGCGCCACGCCGGCGGGCGGTGTGAACCTGCAGGTCGTGTCGTTCGGCGACAGCCTCTCGGACGTGGGCACGTATTCGCCGGTCATCGGGGCGGACTTCGGTGGCGGCCGCTTCACGACCAACCCAGGTGAAATCTGGACGCAAAAGGTCGCGGAATACTACGGCGGCACGTTGACGCCGGCCTACCTGGGCGGCTTCGGCCAGCCGCTGGCGGCAGCGGGCGGCTACGGTTATGCGCAGGGCGGCTCGGACGTTGTCAACCCTGAAGGCGAAGGCTTTGCGCCGGACAACCTGGCGGCTACGACCGTACCGGTAGTGACTCAGGTGTCGGAATACCTGAGCGCGCATGGGAGCTTCAACGCGAACCAGCTCGTGCTGATCAACGGCGGCGCGAATGACATCTTTCAGTACGCGACCACCGCCAATCTGACGGCGGTCGCCACAGCGCTGCAGACGCAATACCCGCAGCTCGTGGCGGCCGGCCAACTGCCGAACACGCAGGCAGGCCAGGTGGAGTTTATCGCCGGCTACCTGCAGCAGACCAACTCCCAGGTCGCGGCGGCCGCCGTTGCGCTTGCGACGCAAATCCAGACCATCGTCAACTCGGGCGCGAAGCACGTGGTGCTAATGACCGTGCCTGACATCGGACAGACGCCCCTCGGCGTCGAGGCGAATGCCCAAACGCCCGGCTCGGCCGCGCTGCTGACCGGCATCACCGCCGCCTATAACGGGGCGCTCGAGCAGGCTGTCGCGCCGTTGATTCAGTCGGGCACCGTGGTCCTCGCGGATGCGTTCACGTGGTTCGACACAACCTTGCTGCCGAACTACCAGTCGCTCGGTTTCACGGTGTCCAACACCGGGACGGCGTGTAACCTGACGTCGATGGCAGCCAACGCCACTGCGTACGCCACGGCGAATCCGGCCGTGCTGAACGGCCTGACGCCGGCCGAGTACGGGGCGCAGTTCGCCTCGTCGCTGTTCTGCTCGCCGGCGACTTACACGGTAACTGGCGCCGACCAGACCTACATCTTCGCCGACACGGTCCACCCGACTACGCACACGCATGCGCTGTTCGCGCAGTACGTAGAACAGCAGATCGCGGCGACGGGGTTGGGTCACTAAGTGAGGTGATGCGGCGGGTCCTCGTGGTCCGCTGCTTAGGTTGAGGTGGTGAAGAAAAGCCCGGCGTGGTTGAGCCGGGCCTTTTGTTTGGCCGGGTGTCGTCTGCCAGCAATTGGCCTATTCATACCAATTGCTGGCACCAGGACGATTTGAACCGGGCAGCTATTCCTGCGCCTCGAACGCCGCCGCAGCCCGGCCAAGCCGGTCGTTCACCGCGATCCATTCGATCGTATCGGGCAGTTTCTCGATCAGGATGTGCGTGACATTCGCGCGGTCGAGCGCACGCAGCAGGCTATACAACTCACGCGCGTACACATGAGGATCCTCAGGCGCCGCCATGAAGTGCACACCATCGGCATCCGCCCAATGGCCAGCACGCGATACCCGAGCGACCAGTGCGACGCGCTCGTTCGCCTCTCTCGCCGCCAGCAAAGGCTCCAGCGCTTCGAAAGGCAGCAGCGCCAGAGGCGTACGCGGCGCGTAGTGCGCCTTGAGCGTACCGGAAGCGCGCGGCGCCGTCGCATCCGAGCCATCCGGCAGACGCGGCGCTTCGCCCAGCACCTCGGCGATATCCTGTGGTGTCACGCGCCCCGGACGCAGCAGCGCCGGAAAACCACGCGACAAATCGAGGATGGTCGACTCGATGCCGACATCCGACGAGCCGCCGTCGAGGACATGAATCGTGCCGCCGAACTCGTCGCGCACGTGTTGCGCGGTGGTTGGGCTCACATGGCCAAAGCGGTTCGCCGACGGTGCGGCCACCCCGCCGTGACCACCGCGCAGCGCGCTGAACGCTTCCAGGAGCGCCTGCGCCACCGGATGCGACGGACAGCGCAAACCCACCGAGTCCTGCCCGCCGCTTACGGCCGCGGGAATATGCGCGGCGCGCTTGAGGATCAGCGTCAGCGGTCCTGGCCAGAAGGCATCGATCAGCCGCAGCGCTTCAGGCGGCAGTTGCTCGACCCAGTAACCCGGATCGCCATGCGGCGCGAGATGGACGATCACCGGATGATTTGCCGGCCGTCCCTTCGCCGCGTAGATGCGGGCCACCGCGTCCGGGCTTTGGGCGTCGCCGCCCAGGCCGTAGACGGTTTCGGTCGGAAACGCGACGAGTTCGCCCGCGTCGAGCAACGCCGCGGCGTGCTCGATTTGCGCCACCTTGATGGCGTCAGCAGGTTTGGCTTGATCCGGCATGATGGCGAGCGCGTCAGCTCTTCAGAATATGCAGCAGCCGGGCGCAATCGCGTGCGGCGGTGCGAGCTTCATCGAGCGTCGCCGCAGTGAAGTTGATGTGGCCCATCTTGCGTCCGGGCCGCGCCTCTTCCTTGCCGTACAGGTGCAGACGCGCGGCCGGCATCGCTGCCACCTCGTGCCACGGCGGCGTAACAGCCGCACGCTTGCCGCCGTCCGGGAACCAGACGTCGCCGAGGATGTTCAGCATGACCGCCGGCGAGTGCTGGCGCGTGTCGCCGAGCGGCATACCCGTCATGGCGCGGACCTGTTGTTCGAACTGGCTGGTCGCGCAAGCATCGACGGTGTAATGGCCGGAATTGTGCGGCCGTGGCGCCATCTCATTGGCGACGAGCGAGCCGTCTTCCAGAATGAAAAACTCGACGCACAGCACGCCGATATAGCCGAGCTTGTCGGCAATCTGCAGCGCGGCCTGTTGCGCCTGGCTGACGAGCGCCGGGCTCGCATCCGGCGCGGGCACGATGGTGTGGGACAGCACGCCGTCGCGATGCGTGTTCTGCGCAAGCGGATAGACCACCGACGTGCCGTTCGCGCTACGCGCGATCAGCGCCGAGACTTCGAACTTCAACGGCAGCCGCTTTTCCAGCACGCACGGCACGCCGCCGAGCGACGCATGCGCCTCGCGCACTTCCTCGGCATTGCGCACGCTGATTTGGCCCTTGCCGTCGTAGCCGAGGCGGGCGGTCTTCAGAATGCCGGGCAGCACGGCATCGATCGTGGCGTCCTTGAGCGCGGCCAGCGCATCCGACGATTCGATCACGACGTGCGGTGCCACCGCGACGCCCGATTCGACGATAAAGCGCTTTTCGGCGATGCGGTTCTGGGCCACGGCCACGCAACGGCCGGCGGGACTCACAAACGTCGTGCGCGCCAGAAAATCAAGGCTCGCGGCAGGCACGTTCTCGAATTCCGTCGACACCGCCGCGCACAGGCGCGCCAGTTCGGTGAGCGACGCTTCGTCGTCGTAGGCGGCGCGCAGGCGGCGGTCGGCGACGGCGCCAGCCGGACTGGCTTCGTCCGGGTCGAGCACGGCAACGCGATAGCCCATCGCCTGGGCAGCAAAGCAGAACATGCGGCCGAGCTGGCCGCCACCAACCATGCCAAGCCATGCGCCGGGCAGAATTGGTGAAACCGGTGTGTTGTCTGGATTCATCTCAGTGGTCAGTCACGGGCAGCGCGTTGGAATACTTGCCGCACCGGGGGTCAGGCTAGGGACATCGGGCCATCAAACGCTTACAGCGCAGGCAATACCATCGCGTGTGCCGCTTCGTTCTGGCGCACGCGGAAGGCGGCGAGCGCATTCGCGTATTCGGTCGAGGTCACGCTCAGGATCGACACCGCGAACAGCGCCGCATTGGCCGCGCCCGCTTCGCCAATGGCAAACGTCGCGACCGGCACGCCCTTGGGCATCTGCACGATCGAATGGAGCGAATCGACACCTTTCAGGTACTTGCTCGCCACCGGCACGCCCAGTACCGGCACCGTGGTCTTGGCGGCGAGCATGCCGGGCAGGTGCGCCGCGCCGCCGGCGCCCGCGATGATCGCGTGCAGGCCGCGCTCGCGCGCGCCTTCCGCATACGCGAACATCTCGTCGGGCATCCGGTGCGCGGATACGACCTTCGCTTCATACGGTACGCCGAACTCCTGCAGGATCGCAACGGCGTGCTTCATGACTTCCCAGTCGGAACTGGACCCCATCAGCACGCCGACGAGCGGCGCAGCATGGGAATGTGCCGCCTGGGCAGTCTGGACTTGACTCATCTTTCGGACTTCCTCATCTTGCTGGTCTGCACGCGCGGCGTTAGGCGAGCTTCTGCCCGGTCAGGCGCTCAAGCGCTTCCTGATACTTCGCGGCCGTCTTCGTGACCACTTCGTCCGGCAGCCTCGGCGCCGGCGGCTCTTTCTTCCACGGCTGCGTTTCCAGCCAGTCGCGCACGAACTGCTTGTCGAATGACGGCGGATTGGTGCCCACCTGGTACTCCTCCGCCGGCCAGAAACGCGACGAATCGGCGGTCAGCGCTTCGTCCATCAGGTACAGCTTGCCGTGGTTATCCAGACCGAATTCGAATTTCGTGTCGGCGATGATGATGCCGCGCGTCGCAGCGTAATCCGCCGCTTCCTTGTACAGCTTGATCGAGATGTCGCGGATCGTGGCCGACAGTTCGGTGCCGACGCGGCGTTCCATCTCGTTATACGTGATGTTCTCGTCGTGGTGGCCCATCTCGGCCTTGGCGGCCGGCGTGAAGATCGGCTCGGGCAGCTTCTGCGCGTTTTGCAGGCCCGGCGGCAGTTCGACGCCGCACACCGAACCCGTGGCCTGGTAGTCTTTCCAGCCGCTGCCGGCCAGATAGCCACGCACCACCGCTTCGACGAGGATCGGCTCAAGGCGCTTCACGACCACGGCGCGCCCTTTCACCTGCTCGGCTTCGTCAGCCGCTACCACCGACTCCGGCGCCACGCCCGTCAGATGATTCGGCACGATGTGCTTCAGCTTGTCGAACCAGAAATTGGCCATCTGGTTCAGCACGCGACCCTTGTTCGGAATCGGCTCGCCCATGATGACGTCGAACGCCGACAGACGGTCGGTGGTGACGATCAGCAACTGGTCGTTGCCCACCGCGTAGTTGTCGCGGACCTTGCCGCGGCCGAGCAGCGGCAGCGAGCGGAGCGTGGATTCGTGAAGGGTAGACATCGTCGTAGTTCGCTAAAAGTGGGGCAAAAATGAGACCGGAACAAAAGGGAAACGCCGTTCCCCCTATGATGCGGGAACGGCGAAACGGACTGCAACCTGGCCGGATGGCCAGGTCCGTGCTGTGCTGCCTAGGTACTGCCTGCCTAGCGGACGACCTGTGAAAGGCCGCCCGACTTGTACTTCTCCGCAATTTTATCAAGTGCAACCGGCTTGATCTTGCCAGCCTGCCCTTCGGCGCCAAAGGCGACGAAACGGTCCACGCAGATCTTCTTCGCCGCTTCGCGCGCCGGCTTCAGGTAGTCGCGCGGGTCGAACTTGCCCGGATTTTCCGCCATGTAGCGGCGAATCGCGCCGGTGATCGACAGACGCAGGTCAGTATCGATATTAACCTTGCGCACGCCGTGCCTGATGCCTTCCTGAATTTCTTCGACCGGCACGCCGTAAGTTTCCTTCATGTCGCCGCCGAATTCGCGGATTTCGGCGAGCAGTTCCTGCGGCACCGACGACGAACCGTGCATCACCAGATGGGTATTCGGAATGCGCCGGTGAATTTCCTTGATGCGCTGGATCGACAGAATGTCGCCGGTGGGCTTCTTGCTGAACTTGTACGCGCCGTGCGAGGTGCCGATGGCAATCGCCAGAGCGTCACATTGCGTCAGCTTGACGAAGTCGGCGGCCTGCTCCGGATCGGTCAGCAGTTGTTCGCGGGTCATCGTGCCTTCCGCGCCGTGGCCGTCTTCCTTGTCGCCCTTCATCGTTTCCAGCGACCCCAGCACGCCGAGTTCCGCTTCCACCGTCACGCCAATCGAGTGCGCGGCTTCCACCACCTTGCGCGACACGTCGACGTTGTACTCGTACGACGCCACTGTCTTGCCGTCGGCTTCCAGCGAACCGTCCATCATCACGCTGGTAAAGCCGCTGCGGATCGCCGCCATACAGACTGCCGGCGACTGACCGTGATCCTGGTGCATCACGACCGGAATGTGCGGATACGACTCAACGGCTGCTTCAATCAGATGACGCAGGAACGGCTCGCCCGCGTACTTCCGCGCGCCCGCCGACGCCTGCATGATTACCGGGGCGCCGACCTGATCCGCCGCCGCCATGATGGCCTGCACCTGCTCCAGATTGTTTACGTTGAATGCCGGAAGCCCATAGCCGTTTTCGGCGGCATGGTCCAGCAGTTGACGCATTGATACGAGAGGCATCACTACTCCTTAAATTGAAACGAATTCTGTGCCGTCGGCATCTATTTTTTACAATTTTATCGCGAAGCAAGTCGCACACCCGTGAGCAGCAGGCTCGAGGCTCGCCGTAAGGCTTGCCCCAAAAGTCCTGCGCTCCGCCTCTCGCGGGGCGATACGACTGCTTCGCCGTGCCGATCCAAGCAGTTCTAATGCTGATTAATAGGGTTCGCCGACCCGTACGATCTTCAGCGTGTTCGTTCCACCGGCCTGACCCATCGGTTCGCCGACGGTCAGCACGACCATGTCGCCGCGCGATGCGTAGCCCTTGCTGACCACCGTCTCCAGCGCCTGCTGCAAGGCCGTGTCGCGGTCGCTGCTGGTATCGAGATGCAGCGAGGTGACGTTGCGGTAGATCGCCATGGCCCGCTCGCTGCCGACGCGCGGTGTAAGCGCGAAAATCGGCACGTGGGTCCAGTGACGCGACATCCACAGCGCGGTCGAGCCCGATTCGGTTAGCGCGACAATCGCCTTCGCGCCGAGGTGGAACGCAGTGAACAACGCGCCCATGGCGATGGACTGGTCGATGCGGGTGAAGGTGCGGTCGAGGAAATCCTTGTCCAGCTCCGACTGCTCCGACTTTTCCGCTTCGACGCAAATCGCGGCCATCGTTTCGATGGTCTGCACCGGGTACTTGCCCGCGGCGGATTCGGCCGACAGCATCACCGCGTCCGTGCCGTCCAGCACCGCATTGGCGACGTCCGACACTTCGGCGCGGGTCGGCACCGGCGCGTAGATCATCGACTCCATCATCTGCGTGGCGGTGATCACGAACTTGTTCGATTCGCGTGCCATGCGAATCATGCGCTTTTGCAGCGCCGGGACTGCGGCATTGCCCACTTCCACAGCCAGGTCGCCGCGCGCAACCATGATGCCATCCGATGCGTCCAGGATGCCTTGCAGCGCCGGAATCGCTTCGGCACGCTCGATCTTGGCGATCATCTTCGGCTTGATGCCGTAGGGCGCGCCCGCGATATTGGCGAGCTGGCGGGCCATTTCCATGTCGGTGGCGTTCTTGGGGAACGAGACCGCGACGTAATCCGCGCCGAGCGACATGGCCGTGCGGATGTCTTCCATGTCTTTGGCTGTGAGGGCCGGCGCCGTCAGTCCGCCGCCCTGGCGGTTGATGCCCTTGTTGTTCGACAGCTCGCCGCCGATCTTCACAGTGGTGTGAATCTCGCTGCCTAGCACGCGCACGACGTCGAGCACGATCAAGCCGTCGTTGAGCAACAGCACGTCGCCC
>JBEKNG010000192.1:0-8666 GCA_049523075.1 Paraburkholderia sp. | reverse complement strand
CAGATCCAGTTCCCACGAGGCATCGAAGCCGACCTGCCAGAGATTGATCGGCGAGGTCAGCTCGTTGAGGACGTTGTTGGCGCCGCTTTCCACCGCAGCGCCCGCGCCGGGAGCAATGGCGTTGATTGGTGAATTGGGCGCGCCCAGTTGATCGACCTTGTTATAGACGCCAGCCGATTCGAGAAAGCCTTTGGCGCCCAACTGTTCGCGCTGGTAACTGCCGCTCGCGCGCACATTAGGCAGGCCTTGTGCTTCGGCGCTCTGCTCCTGGGTGCGCGCCTCGACGATGCGCAGCACCGCTTCCTGCAGATCAAGGTTGCCACGGGCGGCGCGTTCGATCAGGCCATCGAGCGTCGGGTCCGCGAAGCTGCGCCACCAGCGCGGATCGGGATCGGAGTCCATGGTGGGTACCGAGGCAACCGGGACGCCCGATGCCCCGGATGTGCCCGATGCCCCAGACGCAGCGGCCGGCGCCGAGGCCGCCTGCTGCGGATCGTGCCATTGCGCCGGCACCTCGGCCTGCGGCGCATGAAAGTTCGGTCCGACCGAGCAGGCGTCGAGCAGCAGCGCCGCCGTGGGTGCAAGCAGCAGCGCAAGCGGCAGGGCGGACAAACGGAAAATAAAGGCGTGGCGAGCGCGGCTCATGTCAGTGTCCTCCCGCGCCGCCTGCGGCCTTGGTCGGAGAAAAGAAGAATGTCACCGGAATAAAAAGGAAGCAGAAGATGGCGAGATAGCCGAACACATCCACGTAGGCGAGGATGGTTGATTGGGAAATAAAGGTCGTGTAGAGCTGGCCGGTGGCCGTTTGCATGGCCTGCGCGAGCGGCTGCCCGGTCAAGCCGGCGATCGTATGCGCGGTACGTTGCAGCGTGTCGTTATAGTTCTGCGAAAGCGTCGACATATGTTCGGACAGATGGGCCATGCGCGCCTGGGTGCGTTCGCGAATCAGCGCCGTCGAAAGCGAAATGCCAATCGAGCCCGCGACGTTACGAAACATCGTGAAGAGGGCCGACGCATCGTCGTTGAGCTCGCGCGGCACGGTCAGGTAGGCGAGCGTCGTGATCGGCACGAACAGGAAACCGATCGCAATCGACTGCGCGCTACGCATCTTGACGAGCGTCGCGTAGTCGATATTGGGGACCAGCGTATGCGAATAGACGAGGGCGCCGGCGAGCAGCAGGAAGCCTGTGGAAACCAGAAAGCGCGTTTGCACATAGGGCATCGCGCGACTGATGATCGGAATCTCCATGACAATCAATATCGCACCCGGCGACAGCACGAGTCCCGCCAGCGTCGCCGTATAACCGAGTTGCTGCTGCGCGAGCTGCGGCACGAGCACCGCACTGCCGTAAAGCATCATTGCAAAGGCGGCCATGGTGACGCAGCCGAGCGCGAAGTTGCGATCCTTCATACACCTTAGGTTAACGACAGGCTTCTTCGTATAGAGCAGCCAGTAAATCGCTCCGACGATGCCGGCCACACTCAGCGCGGCGAACGTGCAGATGAAGCGCGATGAAAACCAGTCGTCGTCCTCGCCGCGATCGAGCATCACCTGCAGGCAACCGAGGCCGATCGCGATCAGCGCAATGCCGATATAGTCGATCGACACCTTGCCGCCGCTTTTATCGCGCCAGGGCGGATCTTCGACAAACTGGAACACGGCGAGCGAGGTCAGAATACCGACCGGCACGTTGAGCAGGAACACCCAGCGCCATGTGAAATTGTCGGTGATCCAGCCGCCGAGCGTCGGGCCCAGCACCGGCGCGACCACGATCGCCACGGCCGAGATGGAGAACGCCCGGCCACGCTGCGACGGCGGGAAGGTGTCGAGAATGATCGACTGCTGGTTAGGCTGCAGGCCGCCGCCGAAGAACCCTTGCAGCAGCCGGAAGACGATAAGTTGCGTCAGATTGGTGGCGATGCCGCACAGAAACGAGCAGATCGTGAAGGCGACGATGCACACAAGGAAATAGCGCTTGCGGCCCATGACCCGGGCGAGAAAACCGGAGATCGGCAGCACGATGCCGTTCGCCACCAGATAAGAGGTGAGGGTCCACGTGGCCTCGTTATAGCTCGCCGACATGGTGCCGGCAATATGCGGCAGCGCCACGTTGACGATGGTGGTGTCGAGCACCTCCATGAACGCTGCGAGCGTGACGACAATCGCGATCAACCACGGATTGGCCGAGGGCTTCCAGTTCGGGTCACTCATTTCAGGTAGACCTTCGGCGTCACCGAGAGCCCCAGGCCCAACGGCTGGTCGCGCGGCAACGCAGAGTCGATCACGATCTTCACAGGCACCCGCTGCACGATCTTGACAAAGTTGCCGGTGGCGTTTTCCGCCGGGAAGGCCGAGAAGCGCGAGCCGCTGCCGAGCTGCACGCTATCGATATGGCCATGCAGTTCGAGCTTCGAATAGGCATCGACTTCGATGTCTACCTTGTCGCCCGGACGCATCCGTTCAAGCTGCGATTCCTTAAAATTGGCCGTCACCCAGACGTCTGGCGTGACGATCGAGAACAACGACACGCCCGCTTGCAGGAAGCTACCGTACTGCACATTGCGGCGCGTGACCCAGCCGTCGGACGGCGCGCGCACTTCGCAATACGAGAGGTTGAGCCTCGCCTGCTCGAGCTGCGCCTCGGCCTGCTGCACCTGCTGGCGGCGCTCCTCGACGGTGGCCACCGTCTGCCTGATCTGTTGCGGCACGAGGCTCGCGGTCTGCTCCTGGGCATGCGCCTGCTGCACGTTGGCGCGGGCGGTCTGCTGCTGCGCATCGGCCGTGTCGATGTTCTGCTGCGAGGTGGCGCGCTGATCGACCGCATGCTGACGCTCCCACGCCGCTTGCGCCTGCTTCAGATTGGCCTCGGCTGACGAGGTTTGGGCCTTGGCCTGCAGATACTGCGCCGGATACTGCACCCGGGCGATGTCGAGCTGGACCAGCGCTGCGTTCAACTGCGCTTCTGCGAGACCCAGTTGCGCCTGGGCCGCGTCCACCTGGGCCTGATAGTCGCGCTTGTCGATGACGACGAGCAGGTCGCCCTTGTGCACGTAGACGTTGTCGTTGATCGCGAGATCCACCACGTAACCCGAGACCTGCGGCGCAATCGTGATGGCGTTGCCGTCGGTGTAGGCGTCGTCGGTCGTCGCCTGGTTGCGCGTCGCGAACCACCAGATAAAGCCGCCAATCAGCAATATCACGGCCACCACGGCGAGGATGATCAGCGGCTTCTTGCCAGGGCCCTTGCTTTTTTTTGAGCCGTTCTCGTCGGAGCCGTTCTTGTCGCCGTCTGAGTGGTCGGATTTGTCGCCGTCTTTATGGTCGGGTTGGCCGGCGTCTTTGCGGTCGGATTCGCCGGATCTGGGTTGCTTTTCTTCATCACCGTGAGAGGAGGCGGTCTGGTCAGACATGACGGTTCGTTCCGTTGGGGCGGTGCCCCGTGCGGTAGCAATTGGCGTACCCAGACGGCTGGACGTGGACCACCGGCAAGGCCAAAAACCGGTCAAGCGCAGGTCAAACACGCCTTTGGCTCGCAAGGCAACGCCATTGAGCATGCCGATCGCGCCATCTGTTTGTGCTGGCGCATGGCCTGTCGTACAGTCAGGCGAAATCAAAACCGGCGCATGGCGGTCAGGCACGTCGTGTGCAGATGCTCCGGTTCGCCCTACACTGAAGAATCACTCAGCCTTCACAGGAGATCGTCACGTGCAACATGCGGAGCGCGCCGTCGTGGACTTACCGCTGCCGTTGCGCAACTTTGCTGCAACGCGGCGGATTCTGCTGGTGGTGTTGGCTGCGTCGATCCTGTTTCCGCTCGCCTGCCTCGTGGGCTATGGATACCTCGACTATCAACGCCGGATTGCCGAATCGGACGACATCATCGACCGGCTCGCGCGCGTGACCGAAGAGCAGGCCGTCAAGGTGCTGGATCTCAACCAGCAGATCAGCGCCCGTATCCTGGAGATGCTCCACGACGATGACGCGGCCGCGATTCGCGCGCGTGAAGACGAGTTGCATCAGCGGCTGCGTGCGATTGGCGGCGACTTCCCTCAGGTCGCTGGCATCGCGCTGTTCGGCCCGGACGGCAAGCTGCTGGTCAACAGCCGCGCCTATCCGGCACCGGCGCTGTCGATCGGCACGCGCGACGATTTCGTCACGGCCAAAGCCATTCGCCCCGAGTGTTACTTTTCTCTGCCGATGTACGGGCCGGTCTCGCAGACCGATGTCTTCAATACGACGCTCGGCCGCTCGGCGGCGGACGGGCGTTTCCTCGGCGTGGTCGGCATAGCGCTGCGCAGCGCCTATTTCTCGAGCTTTTACCGCGACCTGACAAGCGGCGACCCCTCACTTGCGCTCGGTCTGTACCGTCAGGACGGCCAGTTGCTGGTGCGCTATCCAGGCTGGCCGCTCGGTACCGAGCCCGCGGCTCACACGCCGTTCACGGATGCGCTGCGCGACAAGCAGTTGTCCGGCCACGTGCGGATGACCTCGAGCGTAGATGGCGCGGAGCGGCTGCTGGCGTTCAGGCGGGTGGGCGACTATCCGCTCTATGTGATGAGCGCATATGCGACGGACGCGATTTTCCGGCAGTGGTGGCAACACTTCCTGCTCATCGCCGCAATCACAGTGGTCCCGTGCGTCGCCATCTGGCTGCTGGTGTTTTTCTCGCTGCGCCAGCTCGAAACCGAGCGCCTCGCTTGGGAGCGCTGGCAGGGCGAAGTGGCGATGCGCCTGTCCGCGGAGGCGTCGAGTCGTCAGTTGCAGCGCATGGGCGCGCTCGGCAATCTGGTCGCCAACGTCGCGCATGATTTCAATAATCTGCTGATGGTCGTCTCGGCCAATATGCAGTTGGCCCACCGCAAGGGCTTCAACAACCTGCAACCCGAAGTCAGGGCGGTGGAACGCGCCACGGCCAGCGCGGAAGCGTTGACGCGGCGCCTCTTGAGCGTGGCGCGCAAACAGCCGCTCAAACAGGAGCCGATCGATCTCGCGAAATGGCTACCCGGCGCGGGTACCTTGATCGACGCGGCGGTGGGCGACAAGGTGCGGGTCACGGTCAATGTAGTGGTGGATAGCTGGCGCGTGCTGGCCGATCCGACAGAACTCGAGTTCGCCCTGATGAACCTCGCGGTCAACGCGCGCGATGCAATGCCGCACGGCGGGCGCTTCGTGATCCGTTGCCAGAACACCCGGCTGGTGTCGAGCGACACGCTGTTGCCGGACGGCGAATACGTGCTGATCTCCTGTTCCGATGACGGCGAGGGGATGAATGAAGCGGTCGCGCACCGCGCCTTCGAGCCGCTTTTCACGACCAGGCTGCAGGGTTCAGGCACGGGGCTCGGGCTCGCCCAGGTGCTCGCCATGTGCGAGCAATCGGGCGGCACCGCGAAAATCGACAGCGTGGTAGGCAGCGGCACGACCGTCCGCCTGTATTTGCCGCACTACCGCGAGGGGCGGGCGGCTTCTAGCGTCGTCGACGACGCTACGATGGACGAGCGCTCGGCCTCGCAGGGCATGGTGCTGCTGGTGGAAGACAATGAGGACGTCGCCGCGGGCATCTCGGCGGTGCTTGAGACTTTCGGCTGCGAGGTGCGCCACGAGGTCACCGCGGACCGCGCGCTCGATGTGCTCACCGCCGGCGCAACCTTCGAGCTGGTGCTATCCGACGTGCAGATGCCCGGCAAGCTGAATGGTGTCGATCTGGCGGAGCGGGTGCGCCATTCCTGGCCCGCACAGAAGATCGTCCTGATGACGGGTTACGCGGACGAACTGGAGCGCGCCAAGCATATCGGCGTTGCGATTCTGGCCAAGCCGTTCAATATCGATGAACTGCATGCACTTGTAACGTGCGAGTAAGGCGGCCGAAGTCGAGGGCACGGCGTCGAGGTTCCGCGACTGGCGGCTTTGCGCGGGCGTGCGAGCTTGCATCATGTGCCGACAGGTAAAGTTAGCGCCCCCGTTGGAATTTTTTACAGCGCTTGTCCGCCTGCCGACACGATCCGAAGGACACGCGTAGACTGACTCCCCGTTGCCCAGTGGCAACCTTATGGAGGATGTTCAATGGAATATAGACATTTGGGCGCGTCCGGCTTCAAGGTTCCGGTACTCAGTTTCGGCACAGGGACATTTGGCGGCAAGGGCGAGTTCTTCGAGGCGTGGGGTGCCACCGATGTGGCCGAAGCACGCCGCCTCATCGATATCTGCCTGGACGCGGGCGTATCGATGTTCGACAGCGCCGACATCTACTCGGGCGGCTCTTCGGAGGCCGTGCTCGGCGAGGCCATTAAGGGCAAGCGTGACAAGGTCATCATCTCGACCAAGGCCACCTTCCGTTTCAACGATGAGCCGAACAATGTAGGCTCGTCGCGCTTTCACCTGATTCAGGCCGTCGATGCGGCATTGAAGCGGCTGCAAACCGATTACATCGACCTGTTCCAGTTGCACGGTTTCGACGCCAAAACCCCCGTGGCCGAAGTGCTGTCGACACTCGACGACCTCGTGCGGGCAGGCAAGATCCGCTATACCGGCGTGTCGAATTTCTCCGGTTGGCACCTGCAGAAGTCGCAGGATGTGGCAGACCGCTACGGCTATCCACGCTACGTCGCCAATCAGACCTATTACTCGCTGGTGGGACGCGACTACGAATGGGAGTTGATGCCGCTCGGCATCGATCAAGGCGTGGGCGCGGTGGTGTGGAGTCCGCTCGGCTGGGGGCGCCTGACCGGCAAGATCAAACGCGGGCAACCGTTGCCGGAGAAGAGCCGTTTGCACAAGACGGCTGACATGGGGCCGCCAGTGCCGGAAGAGTATCTGTTCCGTGTGCTCGACGCGATCGAGGAAGTGGCTGCCGAAACCGGCAAGACCGTGCCGCAGATTGCGCTGAACTGGCTGCTGCAACGTCCCACGGTGTCCACGGTGCTGATCGGCGCGCGTAACGAAGAACAGTTGCGGCAGAATCTCGGCGCCGTAGGCTGGAATCTGACGCCGGAACAGATGGCGAAACTGGATGCTGCGAGCGCGGTACGACCCGTGTATCCGTACTGGCATCAGGAAGGGTTTGCGGAACGCAATCCGTCGCCGGTGTAAGTCGGGGCCCCAGGCTATGAGATTGCCTTCAGCGTGTCGTGCAATACGACGCGCTGAAGGCGAGCGGCAATCGCTGTTGAACGCCGCGCTCACGTGAACATTTCGATGATGGCGACGACCAGCGTGAACGCGCCGATGCAACCACCCAAGGTCACCGCGCCTTGCATGAAGTGCGACATAAAAAAGGTTTCCAGGCGTTAATCGAAGGCCTAATTTAACCGCAATCGAAAGAACAAAGAAAGCAAAAAGAAAGGTTTCACCCGCAGATTTCGCTTGGGGAAAACCCGTGCGGTAACGCGCCCGGTCAATGGTTCAATTCCTGCTCAAGCGCAGATTTGGCCTCGCTCGAGGGCGACGCGGCAAATGCCCCTCGATGAGCGAAGGCGACGGATATACTCACAGGCGTCGTCAATCTTCCGGGTGGGACCTGTCATGCGCTTTTCATTGCGGCGACTGCTTGCGTCGCTCGTTTTGCTGATCACCATGCAAAGCGCTTTCGCGCAAACGCCGAAAACCGTCTTACTCGAAAACCTGACCTGGACGGAAGTACGCGACGAGGTGGCGGCGGGCAAAACCACCATCATCATTCCCATCGGCGGCACGGAGCAAAGCGGTCCCGACGTGGCGCTCGGCAAGCACAACGCGCGTGTTGCTGTGCTGTCGCAGCGCATCGCCCAGGGGCTCGGCAATGCGCTCGTTGCGCCGGTCATCGCCTATGTGCCCGAGGGCGGCTACGCGCCGCCGACTTCCCACATGAGGTTTCCCGGCACCATCACGATTCCCGACGACGTGTTCGAAAAGATGCTGGAATCCGCCGCCAATAGCTTTGCGGTGCACGGCTTCAAAAACATCGTGTTTCTCGGCGACCACGGCGGCTATCAGAACGACGTCAAGCGCGTCGTTGCGCAATTGAACAAGTCATGGGCCGGCACACCGGCACGGGCCTTCGTGCCGCCGGAGTACTACGGCACCAGTTCGGACGGTTACTCGGAAGTCCTGCGCCAGCAGGGCTTTCACGATGACGAAATCGGCACGCACGCCGGACTCGCGGACACCTCACTGCTGCTCGCGGTCTCGCCGCAAATGGTCCGTCTCGAGCGCTTACGCAGTGGTCCTAAACTCGGTCCGGCTGACGGCGTGTATGGTGGCGATCCGCGTCGTGCGACCGCGGAACTCGGCCAGTTGGGGATCGATGCGATCGTGTCGAAAACCGTGGAAGCCATCAGGAAAGACACGGCAGGGCGCTGATCGAGCGCTCGCGCCGCTCCGCTTGCCTCACTCAGTTGCCTCACTCCGGTCGCGTCACCCATTCATGGAGGTTTTCGCTATGGCTTACCGTTCCGGTCGCTGGCTGCGATTCACATCGTCTGTTGGCGTGGTGTTGACGGGTCTATGGATGACGAAGCTGGCCGTGGCTGCAGCGTCCGTGACGACGGTCCCGGGCATGCCGCCTGTGGTCAACGCAGGCAACCTGTACAGCGAAGCGGGCCTCAATCATATGAGTCCGGCGGTGGCAGGCGCCTTGCAACGGGTCTACGTGCCGAACCTACGCTCGAACGACGTCTACGTGATCGATCCC
>JBEKNG010000191.1:0-8688 GCA_049523075.1 Paraburkholderia sp. | reverse complement strand
CGCCGCCGCCGCCGTTCGTGCCGCCGCCGGAAGTGCAGACGCCGACGCCGCCGCAAACGCCGACCATTACGCACCAGGCCGCACCGGTCGTGGCGCAGCCCGCGCCGCCACCTGCCCCGCCCGCACCGCCGGCCCCGTCCAAGCCGGTAAACGCCGAAGTTGGCGTGGTTTGCCCGAACTCCGATCAGGTCCGCTCATCCGTGGTCTATCCGAAGGAAGCTCAGGAAAACAATGTCACGGGTGACGTACTCATCGAATTCGTAGTCGATCCGCAGGGCCATATTACGGATGAGCATGTCGCGAAGTCGTCGGAAGACTCTTCACTCGATCGCGCGGCGTTCAATGCTGTAAAGAAGTTTAGTTGCGTTTCCCAAGGCCAACCCGTCCGTGTCCAGGTTCCGTTCAGCTTTAACCTGAACTGAGCCCCACGAACTGAGCGGTACCGGTAGCGATTTATTTATTAGTCACGTTGTACAAGTTCAACGCATGAACTGGAGCAGACATGAAAAAGCGTTCTCTCGCCGCAGTGGCGGCAACCATGGTGTTCGCCGTAACCACGGCGACGACCGTTGTCGCACCGCAAATTGCTTACGCGCAAGCTAGCGACGCAACCGCAGCCGCATCGGCTGCCGACACCACGCCGACGGCTGCGCCTGCAGCAGCGCCCGCAGATCAGGCCGTGCCGCCGCCGGAACCCGCCACCTCGGAAACCGTCAGCAACCCGTACGGCCTCGGCGCCCTGTGGAAAAACGGTGACTTCGTTGCCCGCTTCGTGCTGATCCTGCTGGCGATCATGTCGATGGGCAGCTGGTACATCATGGTCACGAAGTTCTTCGAGCAATACCGCGCTAACCGCCGCTTCAAGAGCGCGGACGAACAGCTGTGGACCGCTCCTTCGCTCTCTGAAGGCGCAAAGCTGCTGGACGAAGCATCGCCGTTCCGCTTCATCGCTGAAACCGCGATCGACGCCGGCGAACACCACGACGAAGCGCTGCTCGAAGCCGTTGATCGCAACACCTGGATCGACGTGTCAGTGGACCGCGCGATCACCAACGTGTCGAACCGCCTGCAAGACGGCCTCGCCTTCCTCGGTACGGTCGGTTCGACGGCGCCGTTCGTTGGTCTGTTCGGTACGGTCTGGGGTATCTATCACGCACTGACGGCAATCGGTATCGCCGGCCAGGCTTCGATCGACAAGGTCGCAGGCCCGGTGGGTGAAGCGCTGATCATGACGGCAATCGGTCTGGCTGTCGCGGTTCCTGCCGTGCTGGGCTACAACTTCCTGGTTCGCCGCAACAAGTCGGTGATGGAACGTGTGCGCGGCTTCGGTGCTCAACTGCACGCCGTCCTGCTGGCTGGCGGCAAGAAATCGAAGCGTCCTGTTGCAGGTCAGAAGGCTACGCTGGTCGAACAAGCGGGGTAAATCATGGCTATGAGCGTTGGGCAAGAGGGGGATGAGGACGAAGTCATCTCCGCCATCAACACCACGCCGCTAGTCGATGTGATGCTGGTTTTGCTGATCATCTTCCTGATCACGATTCCTGTTGTTACGCATACGGTGCCGGTGAAGTTGCCGAATGAGGCAGTCCAGCCGCTGCAGACCACGCCCAAAAGTATCGTGATCGCGGTCAACCGCGATGGCGATTTCTTCTGGAACGAGAAGCACGTGGATGCAGCGACGCTGCTCACGCAGTTGAAGACGGTGTCGGTGATGCAGCCGCAGCCGGAAGTCAACGTGCGAGGCGACCAGAACACGCGTTACGAGTTCATCGGCCGCGTGATCACCGCGTGCGAGCGCGCGGGTATCGCCAAGGTGTCATTTATCACTGAGCCGCCGCCGCGCGGAGGCTAGCTTTGCATGGGACCCTAGTAAGCGCTAAAGCGCTAACTGGGGTCGACAGCTTTGCATGGGACCCCAGTAAGCGCTAAAGCGCTAACTGGGGTCGACAGGAGCAGATTATGGGAATGAACGTATCGTCGGGTAGTGGCGGCGAACCGGAAGTGATGGTCGACATCAACACCACGCCGCTGATCGACGTGATGTTGGTGTTGCTGATCATGCTGATCATCACGATTCCGATTCAGACGCATGCCATCAAGATGAACTTGCCGGTCGGCAACCCTCCCCCTCCGGCGGTTCAGCCGGAGGTGGTGCAGATCGATATCGACTTTGACGGCACGATGATGTGGAACGGTCAGGCCCTGCCCGACCGTGCCGCGCTCGAATCGCATCTGCGGCAGGTGGCGGCTGAGCCGGTGCAGGCCGAGATTCATCTGCTGCCGAACAAACTGGTGCCGTACAAGGATGTCGCCGCCGTGCTGGCTTCGGCGCAGCGCATCGGTGCAACGAAAATCGGGCTGATCGGCAACGAGCAGTACATGCAATAAGGAAGTGAGAGTGCTAATGATCCATCAACGGTTCAAGCGTGCCGTGATCGCGGCCGCTTTCGGGGGGCTGTCGGCCCTCGTCGTGCTGCCGACCGCGTATGCCGCCGACACGCTGCGCCCGGAAGTGGCCAAGCCGCTCAACGCGGCGCAGGACTCGTACCGGGCTCACAGGTACCAGGACGCGCTGGCGAAGATCGCTCAGGCGGACGCCGTGCCGAACAAGACGCCATATGAAAGCTATATGGTCGAAGAGATGCGCGGCGCCGCGGCTGCTGCAGCGGGGGATTCCGCTACCGCAGCCAAGGCCTACGAAACGCTGCTCGCTTCCGGCAAGCTGACGGGCGCGGACGAACAGCGCACCACCGCTGCCCTCGCCGGCATCTACTTTCAGGAAAAGAGCTACCCGCAGGCCATCAGGACTGCGCAGCGTTACCAGAAAGCCGGCGGCACGGATCCGGACATGCGGGTCTTGCTGGTCCAGTCGTACTACCTGTCGGGCGACTGTGCCAACGTGGTGAGCCTGCTCAAGCCCACCGTCGACGCACAGGCGCGCGCCGGCCATGCGCCGGACGAGTCGCAGTTGCAGTTGCTGGGTACGTGCGCACAGAAGTCCAACGATTCGGCCACCTATCGCGGTGCGCTGGAAAAGCTGGTGGCATTCCACCCGAAGCAATCGTACTGGGATGACCTGTTCTCCGCGATTCGCAGCAAGCCGGGCTATGCATCAAATCTGGATATCGACACCTATCGTCTGCGCCGTGCTACCGGTTCGCTGACGACGGCTGACGACTATATGCAGATGACGCAGCTGGCGATCGTTGCGGGCACCACGGTTGAAGGCAAGCAGGTGATCGATCAGGGTTTCTCGTCCGGCGTGCTGGGTCACGACGCCGGCGCGGACCGCGAGAAGCGCCTGCAGGCGCTGGCTGCAAAGCGTGCGACGAGCGCGGTGGATAGCAACGGCGTGGCGATTCCCCCGTTTGACGCAGCGTTCAATCAGGTGTTCGCGGGTCAGGCGCAGCAGGGTCTGGCCAAGATGGAAGCTTTGATTGCCAAGGGTGGCCTCGAACATCCGGATCAGGCGCAACTGCATCTTGGCGAGGCGTATTTCATTGCTGGGCAGAAGGCGAAGGCGATTCAGGCGTTCAAGGCCGTCAAGGGCGACGATGGATCGGCTGATCTGGCGCGCTTGTGGATTCTGGTGGCGTCGAAGTAAGCTCCCCTTTCCGCTGCACCGTTCGTTGTTCCTCGCGCCGCAAGCTGGACTCTCGAAGTCCCGGTTTGCGGCGCGATTCTTTTGTACTCCCCTCCTCCGGCACGCTGCCTCCGATCTACGAGTCAACGCGTTGGGTCGAGGCAGCAGGCCACCAAGAGAATAACCGCGGCGCCGCGCCCAGCCTCCCGTCACGCGAGCCGACCGCGCCGCCCCTCGACTACTCATTTACTGCTGGTTTCCTGCTTCTCCATCTCCCGATCCGTGCGCGCAGGCCACGCCGGATCCGGCTTACGCTCGTCTGTCGCGGCATGCTCGGGTCCAGCCGGACGCCGGCGCCGCCGTTGCGTGAGCGACACCACCGCGTAAAACGCCACCGGCGCGAACACCAGTCCGAGCAACGTCGCCGCCAGCACGCCGCCGAACACGCCTGTGCCGATCGACTGGCGGCTCTCGGCACCTGCACCGCTTGACACCACCAACGGCGCCACGCCCAGCAGAAACGCCGCGGAGGTCATCACAATCGGCCGGAAGCGCGCGCCTGCGGCGTCGATCACCGCACGCGCCAACGGCAAGCCGCGAGCGTGCAGATCGCGGGCAAACTGCACGATCAGAATCGCGTTTTTCGCCGACAGGCCGATCACCGTGATCATCCCCACCTTGAAGTAGACGTCGTTGGGCATGCCGCGCATCAGTACCGCCGATACCGCGCCGATCACCCCAAGCGGCACGACCATCAGCACTGCAAACGGAATGGTCCAGCTTTCGTATAGCGCGGCCAGCGCCATGAACACAGCCAGCAGCGACAAGCCGATCAGGAGCGGCGTCTGCTTCTCCGCGACGGTTTCCTCTCGTGCCGCATCCACCCAGTCATACGCGACGCCCACCGGCAGCGCCGCAGCGAGCCGCTCCATCTCGGCCATCGCCGCGCCCGAGCTGTAGCCGCGCGCCGCGCGCCCGCTCACGTCGAGCGACGGATAGCCGTTGTAGCGCGACAGCGCCACCGGCCCGACGGTCCACTTGCGCGTTGCAATGGCCGAAAGCGGCACCATGTTGCCCTGCGCGTTCTCCACCGACAACGCCATCAAATCGTCGTCAGTCATGCGCGCCGATGCGTCGCCCTCCACCACTACGCGCCGCATGCGCCCGGCCGCCGGAAAGTCGTCCACATAGGTCGAGCCGAAGGTGCTGCCCAGCAGGTCGGAAATCTTGTCGAATGAAACGCCTAGCGCATAGGCCTTGGCACGGTCAATCGTCAGTTCGACACGCGGCGCATCGGGCAGATCTTCCGAGTGCACGTCCACGAGCGCCGGATCCGCCTTGGCCTTCGCGAACAGCGCTTCGCGCGCGGCCTTCAGGCCGTCGAGGCCGACCCCGCCGCGATCCTCGAGCCGGAACACAAAGCCGTCCGAGTGCCCCACGCCCGGCACCGATGGCGGCAACTGGGCGTCCACCCGGCCGTCGAGAATGCTCGAGAACTCCTCGTTCAGTTTGTCCTGCAAGTCCATCGCGCTGAGTTTGCGCTTATCCCAGTCCTTCAGTTCTACGAACGCCATGCCGACGTTCTGACCCGTCCCCTGGAAGCTCCAGCCGATCAGGCTGGTCACGTGCGCGATCTCGGGGTGACGATTCAGAATCTGCTCGACCCGCTTGATCACCGCCAGCGTGCGCGCCTGGGTCGAGCCGGCCGGCAACTGGATCATCACCTGCAACTGACCCTGATCCTCGGTCGGCAGAAAGCCGCCGGGCATTTGCCAGTAGAGCAACCCGCAGATGCCCACCAGCACCGCATACACAGCGAGCACCCGCCCAATCCGCTGCACGGTGCGGGTGGTCAGCCAGCGATAGCCGCGCGAAGCCCCGTCGAAACCGTCAGCGAACTTCGACGCGGCACGCGCGAAGAAGCCGCGCAGGCCACGGCGGCCCTCGCGCTGGTGCGGTGTGGTGCCGGTAGGCTTCAGCAGGTTGGCGCACAGCGCCGGCGTGAGCGAGAGCGCCATGAACGACGACACCAGCATCGAGGCGATCATCGCCACCGAGAACTGCCGGTAAATGCCGCCCACGCTGCCCGGGAAAAACGCCATCGGCACGAACACGGCGGTCAGCACCGCGGTCACGCCGACAATCGCGCTGCCGATCTGCGACATCGCCTTGCGGGTCGCCTCGCGAGGTGGCAAGCCCTCCTCTTCCATCACGCGGTGTACGCTCTCGACCACCACGATCGCATCGTCGACCAGAATGCCGATCGCCAGCACGAGGCCGAACATCGTGAACACGTTGATCGACAGGCCGAACGCCCACATCGCCAGAAACGCGCCCATTAGCGTGACCGGAATCACCACCGTGGGCACCAGCGTGTAACGCAGGTCGCGCAGGAATAGCCACATCACGAAGAACACCAGCACCACGGCTTCGATCAGCGTGTACACCACTTCACGAATCGCGATCTGCACGAAATGCGCGCTGTCGAAAGGAATTTCGATCTGCACGCCAGACGGCAAGCTCTTCGACAGTTCGGCGAGGCGTGCGCGAATCGCATTCGAGGTTTCCAGCGCATTGCCGCGCGGTCCTAGCTGAATACCGACGGTTGCCGACGAGCGGCCGTTCAGGCGCGACCAGAACGAGTAGTCGTCGCGACCGAGTTCGACGCGCGCCACGTCGCGCAGGCGCACGGCCGAGCCGTCAGGCTTCGCCTTCAGTACGATCTGGCCGAACTCCTCGGGCGAGATCAGTTGCCCCCTCACGCTCACCGAGGCGACCAGTTGCTGCCCCGGCACAAACGGCGCGTCGCCGAGCGTGCCGGCCGTCACGGACGCGTTCTGCGCCATGATCGCGGCATTCACATCGCCGGCCGCGAGCCCGTACTCGCGCAGCTTCATCGGATCGATCCAGATCCGCAACGCCTGGTCCGAGTCCCACAGTTCCGCCGAGCCGACCCCGGGTGCACGTTTCAGCTCGCGCATCACATAGCGGTTCAGGTAGTTGCTGAGCTCGGTCGAATCGCGCGTGCCGTCGGTCGAGGTCAGCGCCACCAGCATCAGGAAGGTGTTCGACGCCTTGAACACGCTGATGCCGTTCTGCACGACCTGCTGCGGCAGGCGTGGCTCGACCTGCTTCAGACGGTTCTGCACGTCGACCATCGCGATGTCGGGATTGGTGGCCGGCGAGAAGGTCGCGTCGATTTCCAGGTTGCCCTGGCCGTCGCTGCTGGTTTCGTAGTACAGCATGCCGTCGGCGCCGTCGAGACTCTCCTCGATGATGCTCCCCACGTCGCCGTCGACCACCTCGGTCGCGGCGCCCGGGTAGCTGGCCACGATCACGATACGCGGCGGCGACAGACGCGGATATTGGGCAACAGGCAGTTGCGGAATGGCCAGCGCGCCCGCCACGATGATGGCGAGCGCGACAATCCAGGCGAAGACCGGTCGGTCGATGAAAAATGAGGGCACTCAGGCTTCCTCTCAGTGCTGCACGAAGGACGGCGCGTCAGCGAGGCGTGCCATGTGCAAAGCATCGGTATTGGAGCCCGCGGGCACACCGGCGAACCATGACGCCATGGCGTCAGGCGTGCGGTACCCCATCGTCAAGGTGCCGCGCCGGACACCCGGTTGACTCGTGATGCCGGCAACCGCTTCCCTGTCCGACGCTTCGCATGCGCGTACGATTACGCGCGGTGTTGCCCCTGCCTCGCTCTCAAACCTCTCGCTGCTCGTGTTCATTATTTTGGTCCGTTGCGAATGGCATCGGCTCACGCAACCGTGCCATGAAGTAGCAATCGATCAGCACTCCGTCGCGTAATGCGGCGCCGCGGTGCGTTGCTTCTACTTCGAAACCGTATTTCGTCTACCGCACAATGGCGGGCTGATTGTCGGTGAACACATTGAGTTCGACGCGACGCAGCCCGAGCGACTGATCGGCAAGATCGGGCATTTCTGCGGTCAACGCACTGCCGACCCCGCGGCCATGCCATGCATCGTGCACGCCGACCGCGACCGTCGACGTATGGGCACGGCACAGCTTGCCTAGTAACAATGTTCCGAAGCCGACCAGTATATCGCCGACCACTGCGGCGTTGGCCACGTTGGATGAGTCAATTTTTTCTAGCCACGCGCGGGTTTTTTCGAGGGTCGGATAAGGCGCACCCGGATTGCCATGCAACATCGCGGGCTGCAACTCCAGTGCGTGGAGCTGCTCCGGGTCCGCTAAGCGCAGGGCGCGCAGCGTCAAGCTCTCAGATAGTGATGTCGTTGTTATGTTTTTCGCCATCCACTTACAGTGTCAGTTCGAACGAGCGAGTGAGGAGCCCGGGCAGATGCATCCCGCCGGTGCCGCGTTCGCCCCACGTGGAGTCGCTCAGCAGCAGTTCAGGCTGCGCACCCAGCCGCTCGAGTTGATCGCCGAGCAGCCGGTACATGCTGTCGTCAAAACGCATGGCTTCCAACGGCGCGACGATCTGACCGCGCTCGACCCAGAAGGTCGCGAAGCGCGTCATGCCGGTGAGGCGGCAATTCATCCGGTCCGAGAAATTCACGTACCAGAGGTTGCCGATATAAAGGCCCGTATCGAGCTGCGCCAGCACATCGTCTTCGGCGAGGTCGCCACCTTCCATCGACAGCGCCACAGGTGCTTCGGAGTCCAGTGCACCGTTCGGCTGCAGACCGTACTCGCGGGCGCTGCGGGCATTGGTCAGGCGCTCCACGCTGCGGCCGCCCTGAATCAGCGGCACGCTCGCGCGCAGATAGCCGTCTTCATTGAAACCCGGCGTGATGCCGAGGCTCAGGTCTTCGGTCAGCGTCACGCGCGGATCCAGCGCAACCTCGCCCGTGTGCAGCCTGTACAGCTCGCTGCGCGAAGTGGCCTGTGCGCGGGCGGAAAAACCACCCCATGCGGTGACGCTCAGCAGTTCCTCCAACGCAGCAGGCGCGAGATACGAACGATAGCGTCCCGGCGACAGCACGCGCGGCGTAAGCGCGAGGATTGGCAAGCGGAGAGCGGCCTGCTCGACCTTGCGGGCAAAGGTCGCATCGCTCCAATGATCGCCTGCGTAGCTGGTCTTGATGGCGCGGCCGCTCGGGTCGTAGAGCGAC
>JBEKNG010000190.1:0-8692 GCA_049523075.1 Paraburkholderia sp. | reverse complement strand
ACGGGATATCTTGCTGGCCCGTTTTATCGATCAAGCCGGCAAAGACGCAAAGCAGCCGTAGGCATCACAGCGCACAGAAATCGCGTTTGCAGTACGATGAAAGGGCTTTGCAGGTATTGGAGCGTGCAAACCTTCACTTCTACAGGCCATTCTTAAGGCGAACGTAAGAATCCCACGCTTCCCGTGCAGTCGCATCCAAACCTTCCGGTGGTAGCGCGGTCTGACGCTGTACAATCAGCAGCGCATACGGCTTGGAGAGTGCGCTTGCCTCCTTGCACAGAACGAGTTCGTCGCCGCTCGAAGGTGAGCGGGCGCGCCAGAAGTTGATCGCGGCTTCCAGTTCGTGGATCGTTATATCGGACATGACTTTCGTGATTGCTTCCCGGACGCGCAGGTACGGCGACGCCGCCCGGCATCCTGTGCAGCAGGCGCCCCGGCGAACCGCGTGCCCGAACGCCTAAACCCATTGTACTTGAGCGAACCCCATGCGACTCCTTCTGATCGAAGATGACCGCCCCATCGCACGCGGCATCCAAAGCAGTCTCGAACAAGCCGGCTTCACAGTCGACATGGTCCACGACGGCATTTTCGCCGAACAGGCCCTCACGCAAAACCGCCACGAACTGGTGATCCTCGATCTGGGTCTGCCCGGCATCGACGGCATGACGCTGCTCTCGCGCTTCCGTCAGAGCAACCGGCATACGCCTGTGATCATCCTGACCGCACGCGACGAACTGAACGACCGCGTCCAAGGCCTGAATTCCGGTGCCGACGACTACATGCTGAAGCCCTTCGAACCGGCTGAGCTCGAAGCGCGCATCCGCGCTGTGATGCGCCGCAGCGGCCCGCACGGCGACATGCCGCGTCCGGAAGTGTCGTTGGGCGGCGTGCGCCTGTCAGGCGTCGATCGCCGCATCTTCAATGACGACAAGCCGCTCGAACTGTCGCCGCGTGAATTCGCCGTGCTCGAAATGCTGCTGCTGCGCCACGGCCGCGTGGTCAGCAAGGCCCAACTGCAGGACCATCTGACGCACTTTGGCGGCGATCTCGGCGACACAGCGATCGAAGTCTATGTGCACCGCGTGCGCAAAAAGCTCGAAAGTTGCCGCGTCGAAATCGTCACGGTGCGCGGTTTCGGCTACCTGTTGCAGGAAATCCGTCAGGCCGCATAATGGTTATGAAGGTTCGGGCCGCATTGACGGCCCGATGACCTGACGGCGCTGGGCCGACATGGCGCATTCGTCGCACGGATGCGTAGTTTGCCGCTGCCCAGCGGCTTTCAGCGGCTCAATTGCCGCTCTGCCTCTTTTATCGCGTTCGATCATGCCCCACCCGGCCGCGAATAGCCTGCGTCGCACGCTGCTGCGCCGCCTTGCCGCTCCCCTCTCCCTGCTCGCATTAATGAGCGGCCTGATCGCCTACTGGCTCGCGTGGCAATACACGCAGCATGTCGTCGACCGGTCGCTGGCCGACCTCGCCACCGCCATTTCCAGGCAGATCCAGATTGCCGGCCCCGGTGCATCGGTCAGCGTGCGCCCGCTCGCCCAGGCGATGTTCTCCGATCCGATCGAGAAACTCGTCTACCGGATCAGCGACGGCGAAACTGAAATCGCCGGCGACCCGAAACTGCCGCTGCAGGGCCAGAACGTGCGCATCATGCACTACGCCTACGTGTTCGAGACGCAGCACGAGGGCATCACCATGCGCGTCGCGCAAGTGCGCGTGGACCAGCCCAAAGGCAATCCGATCGTCGTGGAGGTGGGACAGCCGGTCCAGCACCGCATCGAGATCGCCGCCGAGTTCCTCGTTGCGATCATGTTGCCGCTGCTACTGTTGCTGCTCGCCGGCTGGGTGATTGTGTGGCGTGTGGTCAATCAGCAGCTCAATCCGTTGACCGACCTGGCCGATTCGCTGAACCGGCAAACTCACACTTCGCTGGAACCGGTCGACGAGACCTATGTGCCGGTCGAAATCCGTCCGCTGACCGGCGCACTGAACGCGCTGCTCGACCGCCTGAAAACCGCGCTCGACGGGCAGCGCAAATTCATCGCCGACGCCGCGCATCAACTGCGCACGCCGCTCACCGCCGTCAAACTGCATGCGGAACAGGCCGCTGTTGCCCGCGACCCGCAACAGACGCTCGTGGCCGTGCGTGAATTGCGCGCCGCCGCCGATCGCGCGGTGCGCCTGTCCAATCAGTTGCTCTCCCTCGCGCGCGCCGAGCCGAGCGAACAGGCTGCGCGTTTCGTCAGCGTCGACATGGCGGCGCTGGCCTTCGAAACCGGCGCGGAATGGGTGCCGCGAGCACTTGCCGTCCATGTCGACCTGGGCTTCCAGCGCCTGGACGATCCCGCCAACGATCGTCCACTCACCGCACGCGGCAACCCGGTGCTTCTGCACGAGGTGATTGCCAACCTGCTCGACAATGCATTGAAGTATGTACCGCCTTCGCGTTTCGACGGTGGACGTATTACGGTCACCGTTTCGCAGAGCCGCATCGACAATGTGGCGATGGCGGAGATCATCGTCGAAGACAACGGACCGGGCGTGCCGGTGAACCAGCAGGCCGATCTGTTCAAGCGCTTTTTCCGCGGCGACGGCCAGAGCGAAAGCGGCGTCGATAGCGGCGCCGGCCTCGGCCTCGCGATTGTTCACGACATCATGGTGCTGCATCACGGCAGCGTGCATTACGAAGACGCGCCGGAGGGCGGTGCGCGCTTTATCGTGCGGATTCCGTTGACGGCCAGCGAGCCTGTGCGCGAACCCGAAAGCCGGCGCACGCCAAAAAAATCGGCGCACAAGGCGCCGATCAATCTTTAATTCCGTAGTCATTATTTCGTCAGTTGTTGTTGCACTGACTCGCAGCTGGGTTGCACTCACGCAGCCCGCGCATCACTTCTTCTTTTTCTTGCCCTTCTTATCCGTCTTTTCCGGCGGCGCCAGCATCGTGCCGCGGCATTTGCGCGCACCGCACCGGCACTCGTATTCCTTCTGCAGCTTCTTGGTCTGTCGCGCGTCGATCACGAGACCGTAGTCGTAAAACAGTTCTTCGTCGGCCGCGATATTGCGCAGCGCGTGCACGTAGACGTGCCCGTCGATCTCCTCGGCCTCGCAATTCGGCGCGCACGAATGGTTGATCCAGCGGGCGCTATTGCCATTCACCTTGCCGTCGATCACCGCGCCATCATCCAGCGCAAAGTAAAACGTGTGATTCGGTTCTTCCGGATTGTGTGGATGACGCCGCAAAGCTTCTTTCCACGAGATTCGCTCGCCCTTGTATTCGATCAGGCGCTCGCCGGCCGCAATCGGTTCGACGGCAAACACGCCTTTGCCATGCACTCCCGAACGGCGCACGACGATCCTGCGTGAACTCATTGAATGAATCCTTGTGAAAAACTGGGGATGAACATCTCGACTGTCGTCAGCGCCGGCTGCATGCTGGCGGCCGGATTTTCTGACTCGAATAGCAAACGCGGCGCCTTGCGGGCGCCGCGTCGACTTGCAACGCTCGTGCGTCACATCCGGCATCGTACACGCTTGATACGGCTTCCTTCAACCGTCCGACCGCCTTCAGCGTGTTCTGCTCGTCACAAACCTAACGCTGTCCGAACGAAATGTCGCCGAAGAGTGCCTTTTGATCGCGCGGTTGCGAACGCCAATACTGCGGTGGCGCCTCGACCGTCGCGCCCAGTTGGGCGGCAGCGTGCCACGGCCAGCGTGGGTTGTAGAGCAGTCCGCGAGCCAACGCGATCAGATCGGCGTCGCCCTCTTCGATCAGTTGCTCCGCGTGCACCGGATCAGTGATGAGACCCACCGCGATGGTCGTGAGACCCGTAGCCTGCTTCACGGCGTGTGCGAACGGCACCTGGTAGCCAGGCTCGAGCGGGATCTTTTGCAACGGCGAAACACCGCCGGAGGAGACGTCGATCCAGTCGCAGCCGCGCTTTTTCAGCTCCTGAGCGAAAACAATCGTATCGTCGAGGTTCAAGCCGCCAGCGACCCAGTCGGTCGCCGACACGCGCACGCCCACCGGCTCGTCGGCCGGAAACGCAGCGCGCACGATCTCGAAGATCTCCAGCGGAAAACGCATGCGGTTTTCGCGCGAGCCGCCGTACTCATCGGTACGCTGATTGGCAATCGGCGAGAGGAACTGATGCAGCAGGTAACCGTGTGCCGCGTGGAGTTCGAGCGCGTCGATACCGAGCCGCGCTGCACGCCGGGCGGACGCCGCGAACGCCTCGCGAAGCCGGTTAAGCCCTGCGGTATCCAGCGCGAGCGGCGGCTCTTCGCCCGCTTTATGCGGCAGCGCAGACGGCGCGTGCGGCAACCAGCCACCCTCGGCGACCGGAATCAGCTGACCGCCGTCCCACGGTGTATGGCTCGAAGCCTTGCGGCCCGCGTGTGCGAGCTGCATCGCAACCGGAATCGAAGAATATTTGCGGATCGCGGCGAGGACTGGCACGAATGCGGCTTCCGTGACGTCATCCCACAGGCCCAGATCGCCCGGCGTGATGCGGCCGTCCGGTTCCACTGCGGTCGCTTCGATGCACAGCAGACCCGCGCCCGATAACGCCATGCTGCCCAGGTGGATCATGTGCCATGCGGTGGCTTCGCCACGCTCGGCGGAATACTGGCACATCGGCGACACGACGATGCGATTGGCAAGCGTCACGCTACGCAGCGTGAGCGGAGAAAAAAGCGCGCTCATGGATTACGCCCAAGGAAAGCAGATGAGCGAACGAGCATAGCACCGCGTTCGATTCGCTGCAGGACAAGGGTCCATGCCGGTCGGCCACGGCCGCGTTCGCGCCGCCACGCACCGTGTGGTGGGTCTGGCGCGACTGAATCTGACATGAGGCTGACCTGAACCTGACCTGAGCCTGGTAGTACGTACTGTTTACGTTTACGGTTCTCTGATGCTCTTCTCGACCTGGTCGAGCCACTCGCCGAACATCCGGCGCGCCGCTTCCTCAAGGCCGGGGCCAAAACGGGCGGTTTCGGCGCGCAGTTCGCATACGTCGAGGCCTTCAGCGGCGATTTCTCCGGCATTCCCAATCAGCCAGGGCTCAAAACGGTCTGCGCGGATTTCCGGGTGGCATTGCAGACCCAGCACTTGCTGACCCCAGGCGAACGCCTGGTTCTCGCAAGCAGGGGTCGAGGCAAGATGGGTCGCGCCGGCCGGCAAGTCGAAAGTGTCGCCGTGCCAATGCAGCATGGAGGTCAGCGCCCCGTCCAGGTGACGAAGCGGCGAGGTACGTCCGGCGTCGGTTAGCGTGAGCGGTGTCCAGCCGAGTTCAGTCCGGCCTGCCGGGTAGACCCGGGCGCCAAGAGCCCGTGCGATCAATTGTGCGCCGAGGCAGATGCCAAGCGTAGGCAGACCCGCCGCAATGCGCTTTTCGATCATCGACAGCAGCGGTAAGAGCGTCGGGTAACGCATATCGTCGCTGGCGCTGATAGGGCCGCCCAACACGACCATCAACGATGGTGCGACAGGGTCCGGCGCCTCGATGCGGCCCAATCCGACATCGAGGTAGCGAACCGGCCGGCTGCGCTCGCCGAGCACCAGCTCCAGACTGCCTAGATCTTCGAAGTGGACGTGGCGAATCGCCAGAACTTCGTGAATCATCGGCAGATCCCGTCATCAGTTGGACAAAAAAAATACGTCGCCAGACGACGCAAGGCCGGTCAGGCAGGCTCGTATCGAGCGGCTGCCGGACCGGCCCCGCAGTGTGGCAGACCCGCGTTACTGCGCGTAGATCTTCCAGGTCTTCTTCTGAGTGGCGACGTCAGCGGCTTCGTACACCGAGCAGTCCAGACGCACGTCAGTGTCCGACATCTTCAGATTCAGCAGCGCGCAATGATGCGGCGTCTTCTTCGCATTCTTGCTCGGCTCGAAATGCGTGCACGTCAGACACATGCGGTGCGGCGGAATGTCGTCCTGCGCTTCGAGCTGATGAACCGTCTTCAGCAGCGTGCGGTAGAACAGCGCCTGCTCGTCATCGCGCAGCGTACCCACCGCCTTGGCGAGAAAGTCCGGCCATTGCGCCGCGCGCTTGGCGGACGTGCGTCCACGGGCCGTCAGACGCACCGCGAGGGCGCGGCCGTCGTCGAGGGCACGACGCTTTTCGACCAGCCCCTTGCTTTCCAGGGTGCTGACCGCATCGCTCGTGGTTGCGGCGGTCAAGGCCGTTTCACGTGCGATTTCGCCCAGGCGCATCGGACCCTTGCGCTGCATCAGCAACACCAGGATCTCGCCTTGAGTGGGCGTCAAACCCGCGCCTTCGGCCCACTCCCATGCCTGGCTTCGCATGGCCGTGCTCAGTCGCAATAGGCTGTGGGTAACTCGCCCGGTTGCCTGCTCTCCGTATACGCCTTCGCTCATAATCTTTCGTTGGTTATTGACAGCATGCCGCTGTTTAGCTGGCCGTCGGGTGCCAAACACGCCGGCAGCCTGTATGGGGGCAGCCTCGCCCGAACCACGGGCGGACTGAATCAACTATCTCGAAAATGTACCGCTGCGTACGCCATTTCTGGCGCACCCTACTACAACACTTTTTTGCATTGCCGACCTCCTGCTGGCCATCCAACCGACCAGCGCTACCACGCGGTCAACGCTGCGAAAACGTCATTCTATGCGAGAGCGGCGAATCGTACAGCTAACTTATTCACCGGACCCTGTGGATAACCATGCAAAAACGCCCGGGACTGGGTGTGCATGGATTCTTAACAAGCTTCCCGCGCCCCTCGTCGTCACCAAAGTTATCCGCACTTTCCGCCCCGCACGCAAGCCCGAACAGCATGGCTATCATTTACGCATCGCTTTGACTTTGCAAGGAATTATTCAGTTGTCCACAGGCCAGTGCAATGCTTGTTAACTACTACTACGTCTGTATACGTAAACTTTGGAAATCTCTAAGGAAGCCTGAGCTGGAATCAAGATGACGAAAAAAAACCCACAAAAAAACTGTTTTGCGGGTTTCGGCTAACTGAACCGGCCTACTTTTCTCTGTCTTTTGCCTATCGGCTCGTCACGCGCGCCACTGCAGACACTGCTGCCGTACCGCTTCGTGCAACGACTTTTCGTGTTCGAACACGGTTCGCAGCCAGGTTGCATCGTTGACCTGACCACGTGCGATCGACGCGACTTCCGCCAGCGCCTTGCCCGAACCCAATGCGTCGGCATGCGGTGCGATCCGTTCAAGCGTTTCGAGGATGTCTTCCGAAATCGTCTTGCGCTCGCCGCTTTGCGGATCGATACAGGTGCCGGCCAGTCCGAAACGGCAGGCCTCGAACCGGTTGAAGGTGTAGACGAGGTAGTCGTCTTCCCTCGGCGTCAGCGGCTTATCGAGCAACAGATGACGTGCGAGCGTCTGGATGTAGCAGGCAATCGCCGCGGCGCGGTCGACCGACAGCGGCGTATCCATCACGCGCACTTCGATGGTCCCGAAACCAGGCTTCGGACGAATGTCCCAGTAGAAATCTTTCATGCTGTTCACGACGCCCGTGTGGACCATCTTCGAAAAGTATTCCTCGAAGCTATCCCAGGTCAGCATGAACGGCGCGCGGCCGGAGAGCGGAAAGGCGAACACCGAGTTCAGACGCGCCGAATGAAAACCCGTGTCGACACCTTGCACGAACGGCGACGACGCCGACAGCGCGATGAAATGCGGAATAAAGCGCGACATGGAATGCAACAGATACAGCGCACTGTCGGAATCCGGACAACCAATGTGGACGTGCTGGCCGAACACCGTGAACTGCTTGGCGAGGTAGCCGTACAACTCCGAGAGGTACTGAAAGCGCGGTGTATCGACGATCTGCCGGTCACTCCATTGCTGAAACGCGTGCGTGCCGCCGCCGCACAAGCCGACGTTCAAGTGGTCTGCCGCAGACACCAGCGTGTCGCGAATCGTGCGCAGATCGGCCAGCGCCTGCTCATGCGATGTGCAGATGCCGGTCGACAGTTCGATCATGCTTTCCGTAATCTCCGGCGTAATGTTGCCGGGGATTTTTTCATCCTTGATGAGCCGCAACAAATCGGTGCCGGCTTTAGTCAGATCATAGTCATGGGTATTGACGATCTGCATCTCGAGTTCGATACCGAAGGTGAACGGTTGCGAATCGACGAAGCGTTCGAGTGACATGGCGTCCCCTGATTCAAGTCGGCGGCACAAGCTTTGCCTGCTCCGCCGTTTTCAATGTCGAATGTGTGCAGAACGGAATGGCGTTTTATTCCGTTATCCGCAATTATTCGCGGCGCTCGCCCACCAGTGCGAGCGAGCGATAAACCAGCCAGGGTCCGACAATCTGCAACACAACGATCGAGCACATCATGATCGCGCGCAGACTCGGATCCAGATTCGGATAAAGGGTGTACGTATCGTCGACCAGCAGATACGCGAGCGCTGACATTGGCGATAGCGAGAGACCAAGCGCGACGCCCTGCTTCCAGTCCAATCCGCTCGGCTTCGCGAATGCGAGCACACCGACGAGTTTGCCGACAAGCCGCGCGATGATCAGTCCAAGCGCCGCCAGTCCGCCGATGCCGATGTCCTTCCATTCGAATGAAGTTAGCGTGAGCACGAACAGAATCACAGTGAGCAACCAGCCGGCCGTGCCGAAATGCTGCGGCCACAGTTGCGGCCGCGCTTCCATATTTTTCACAATGATGCCGGCGGCAAGCAGACTGAGA
>JBEKNG010000189.1:0-8738 GCA_049523075.1 Paraburkholderia sp. | reverse complement strand
GCGGCAACGGGACGCGCCGCCGTCGTCGATCCGGGCGGCGATCTCGAGATCATCCAGGGTGAGGTCGAGCGGCAGAATGTGTCGGTCGAAAAGGTTTTCCTCACGCACGGCCACATCGACCACTGCGCCGGCGCGAAGACCCTGGCCGCGCACTACGCCGTGCCGATCGACGGGCCGCATCCCGATGAACGCTTCTGGCTCGACAAGCTGCCCGACCAGAGCGCACGCTTCGGCTTTCCGGCGGCAGAACCTTTTGAACCGGACCGCTGGCTGCAGGATGGCGACACGGTCCAGTTCGGCAACGAGACGCTGGAGGTCTATCACTGCCCGGGGCATACGCCCGGCCACGTGATCTTCTTTAGTCGCGCGCACCGGCTCGCGCTGGTGGGTGACGTGCTGTTCGCCGGCTCGATCGGCCGCACGGATTTCCCGCGCGGCAACCACGCCGACCTGATTCGCTCGATCCGCGACAAGCTCTGGCCGCTCGGCGACGACGTTACCTTCGTCCCCGGGCACGGTCCAACCTCGACGTTCGGCGCTGAGCGCCGCACGAACCCATACGTCGCTGATGGAGTGAGCGCATGAGCGCCGAAATCTATGTGAGCACCGACGTTGAAGCGGACGGCCCGATTCCTGGTCCGCATTCCATGCTCAGTTTCGCCTCGGCCGCGTATACCGAGGACAAGCAGCTCATCGGCACCTTCTCCGCGAACCTCGAAGTGCTCGAGGGCGCGAGCGCGCATCCGGTCCAGGAGGCCTGGTGGAAGACGCAGCCCGAGGCATGGGCAGCCTGCCGCACAGACCTGCAGCAGCCGGCTAAAGCGCTGACGGACTATGTCACCTGGGTCGAAGCGCTGCCGGGCAAACCGGTCTTCGTGGCCATGCCGGCCGGCTTCGATTTCACCTTCATGTTCTGGTACATGATGCGCTTCACCGGCCGCTGCCCGTTCTCCTGGTCCGCGCTCGACATCAAGACCCTTGCGTTCGCGATGACCGGCCTGCCTTACCGCAAGTGCATCAAGCCGCGCCTGCCGCAGCGCTGGTTCGACGATCATCCGCACACCCACGTCGCGCTCGACGACGCGATCGAACAGGGCGCCCTCTTCTGCAACATGCTCGCAGAGCTGCGTGCCACCCAGGCGGCAACGGCAGCAGCCGCAAAAGATGGGGACGGCTCAGGGCAAAAAGCCGCTGTCAAACCTGCAAATTAGGTAATCTCCCTCATAAGAGCCGTTTTGCATTGCGTTTCGTTTTCGCGACCTCTACCATAAGGCCATGGCACGCCAACGGAGGCGCAGTTGACACTCGATACGTTCTCTCAAAAGATCCTGCGCCTGTTGCAGCTCGACGCTCGCCGGTCGGTGCAGGAGATATCCGACCAGGTCGGCCTCTCCAGTACACCGTGCTGGCGGCGGATCAAGGACATGGAGCAATCGGGGGTGATCCAGCGCTACACAGCGCTGCTGGATCGCGAAAAGCTCGGTCTGCATGTATGCGCGCTCGCCCACATCCATCTGACGCGGCACACGGAAGGCGGGGTTGAACAGTTCGAGCGGGAAATCGCCACCTGTCCCGAAGTGACCGAGTGCTACAGCACCACCGGCGAATCCGATTACATCCTCAAGATCGTCGCGCCGGACATCAAGGCGTACGACGCGTTCCTGCACGAACGCATCTTCAAGATTCCGGCGGTCGCGCAAGTTCGGACGAGCGTCGTCCTGCGCGAAATCAAGTTCGACACGCAACTGCCGCTTTGAGATGCTGAGGACGGCGGCCTGCCCGGATGCATGCCGGGGCGCCGCCGATATCTAGACGGTATCGTGACGCTCGGACGTGGCCACCTCGGCCTCTTCCGCACGCCCGTCCGACGCCATGGCCCTGGCCACGCTCATGTGCCGCGCGCCCAGTCGGCGCTTCAATCCCAGCAGATCAAGACGAGCCAGTCGCTGTGCGTCGCTTTCGCGAACATCGGGGGCGCAGGCGGGTAACGTCACGTCGACGTCGAGCCCGGTGCTCAGGTAGTGGATATTGACCGCCGCCGCGCGCTCGCCCTGCTGAGCCAGCGCGGCTTCGACGGCCGCCACAACCTGCTCGCGCGGCGGCAGATTGACAGGCGGCCGGGCCAGCGCATCGTTTTCCGGGTCCACGTGGATCAGCGCATCCAGCACCCGGCTGTCCGTCAGTGCGCGCGCACGTGCCGACTCGGCAATGTAGTGCCCTTCCGATACCGAGATCAGCGGATCGACCAGGATGTGCGCGTCGACAAGTGCGAAGTCGCCCATTTTGCGCGTGCGCAGTTCATGCACGTCGCGCACACCTGGCGTCGACATCAACAGCTCGCGCACATCAGCTGCAGCGGCATCGTCGAGCGCGCGGTCGGACAGATCCTGCAGCGCATCCCAGCCGAACGTCCAGCCCATACGCGCGACCATGAAACCCACGATAGCCGCCGCAATCGGATCGAGAAGCCGCACCCCGGCCAGACTTCCGACAATGCCGAGCGCCACCACCAGCGACGATGCTGCATCGGAACGCGCATGCCAGGCGTTGGCGATCAGCAGGGCTGAGCGCACGCGTTGCGCTTCACGCAGCATATAGCGAAAGAGTCCTTCTTTCGAGACGAGTACCAGCACAGCCACGACTAGTGCGCTAAGGTGAACTGCGGGAATATCCTGCAAATCGGCCAGCCGCGTTCCAGCTCGCCACAGCATGCCGACGCCAACCGCAATTAACAGTGCCCCGAGAAATAGTGAGGCAATCGTCTCATAGCGGCTGTGACCATAATTGTGATCAGCATCCGGTTCGGCGCCACTGTGACGATTGGCAATTAGTACGACAAAATCTGACACGAGATCGGCAAGCGAATGCACACCGTCCGCGATGAGCGCCTGCGAATGGGCAGTCACGCCAATGACGATTTGCAGCGCCATCAACACCGTATTGAGCGCGATACTGACAAACGTGCTTTTACGCGCGACGAGGTGTTTTTCCGCGGATTGGTTGACGAGAGTAGAAAGCATGCGAGCGTGTGCGATTTTTTTGATGACTGAATTCTAACCGCCGCTTCATGAAAAACTGCCGAATCCCCTAAAATTCTCTTTTAAATCAGATGCTTATCTAAACGGGAAGCATTCGTGTTTCCGCTCAACGAAATGCGTTTCGCGCCTGCAGCGGAATGGAGTCCGGCGGATGGGGTCATCAAACGCATCTAACAAAAGAAAAACCGCGCACCTGAAGGTTGCGCGGTTCTTTCGCCGACGGCGCAGTAAAGCGCACGGCGGGATGTTGCGATTAACGCGCGATCAGAAACTTCTCACGATCCTGACCGGCGATCCACCGCGGCGGTTTGCCGCGGCCGGACCATGTGCTACCGCTTTCCGGATCGCGGTATTTCGGGGCGACGCCGGCACGCGGACGGCCCACTTTCGCATTCTTGCCACGGCCGCCACCCAACTCGGTGAGCGTAATGCCGTAGTCGGCCATCTTCTGCTTGATCTCGTTCAACACTTCCGCGTATTCGCGCGACTTTGCTTCTTCGATCTGCTTTTCCAGCTTCTCTCGCTGCGCGAGTAGTTCCTTGTAGGAAGACATAGATTCCCTTATGGTTTGGATAAATGACTACCGGTCTTGAGCCGGTTTGCCCTTTGAAGACGTTCATGCCTCGGAATTTGCAGGCGAGATTAACACAAAACTGAAAGCGTGGAAAAGTCCAATTCTTAAATCAATCATGTTTCATTTCAAAAAATTTCATTAACCTGCATCCTACAAGCCTTTGGTTTACCTCTTTTTCGCAGGTTATGGAAAAGACCGCCGGAGCGTCGGTAAATGTTCAATTTAATTCCCAGATCATGAAAATTAATATGTAAATTGTGTGGAAACATTTCACGACGTGAGAGCTTCCGGCGTGATACTGGCAAAAAAATGAGATAAACAGTCCGGATGCATCGAAAGATCGGTGTTTTCCCGAAATAGTCGCCGTCACGAACCATTCATATGGCGGGTCATGCAATCTTCTAGTGCCGCATGCAAGAATTCGGTATCTTTTGCCACTGTTTCGAATACGAAGCGGCTTTTCAGGTTGCGGCTCTTCAGATCCGCGCCGTAACGGTCCACACCCAATAGTTCGAGATGACCGCGCCGCCGCGGATGTGCGTCAAAAAACGCCAGCAATGCCTCCTCTTCGTCGAATGCAAGGGGTTCGAGGGGATCGAGTTCATTGCCGTCGAGCCAACCCATCGCGCCAAAGCCCCCGATGTAGCGCATTCGTTCGATCGTCATCACCCAGAAGCTGAAGTCGCCGAGCGCCAGGTAACGCTCGGCGTCCGGGTGATACCGCAGATAACGGCGCACCATGGCCGGCTCTGGTTCGACGATCTCGAACGCGCCTAGCAGCGTGAGCCGCTGGCCGTTGAGCACGTCGCCATCCGGCGCTTGCGAAACGAGAAATCCCGCCCGCGGATCGGCTTGCAGATTACGCGTATGTTCGGCAAGGCGGCTCACCAGGATCGTCGGACGATGCCGTGCATCGGGCCCAAACGGCAGGATCGACGGATACGGGAAGCCCTCGGGCTGGCGCGAATGAGTCGCGAGCGTGCCGGCAGCGGCTTGATGCAACAGATGAAGCGGAGCGTGAGCGGGAATGTTCAAGTGCGCGTCCTCAGTGGATGGCGAGCCGCAGGCCGACGCAAGGCGGCGGCGCGGCGGTCATTCTGGATAGAAGTAGATATTAGTGCAGCGCAAGCCTGCACGACCGCAGCCGCTTCGTTAGAATCGAAGCTTCGCTTTCAGGCGGCTTTCTCGACTCCGCCTGTGTTCTGTTTTCCCATCCACGAGACTTCTGTGTCTGACCGCTCTTCCGACTTTTCCGCGCTCCCCGCTGCCCACCGCGACCTGCCGGCCGCCTCACTGCGGCGCGCCCGCATCGCGACCATGGCGGTCTTCTTTATTGCCGGGATGATGTACGCGTCATGGGGGGTGCATGTGCCGACCGTGCGCGACCGCTTCCATCTGAATCCGGCGCTACTGTCCTTTGCGTTGCTGGCGGTGGCGGGTGGCTCGATTACCGCAATGGCAACCAATGCGTCGTGGATTGCCCGCGTGGGTACGCGGACCGCGTGCCTCACCGGCGGATTGACCATGGCCGTCTGCGCAGCGCTGATCCTCGTCGTGCCGACCTACTGGTTGCTGCTGATCGTGCTGGCAATCTTCGGCGCCGGGCTGGCGACGCTGGACGTGGCCATGAACGCCGAAGCGAGCGCAGTCGAGCAGGCCCTCGGACGGCCGATCATGTCCTCGCTGCACGGCATGTTCAGTGTCGGCGGGATGGTAGGCGCCGCCGTGGGCGGAGCCCTGCTGTCGCGTGGGATGGCGCCTGAGATGCACCTTGTGTTGGTCGCCGCCCTGAGCGCGCTCGTCCTGCTGGTCGCCTGCCCTGTCGTCTTGCCGCATGTGCCGCACGCCGATCATCCGGATTCCGCGACGCCGCGCGCCAACCGTTGGCGCTCTCCCGCGCTTTGGGCGTTGGGGGTGACGGCGCTGGTCGCGTTGATCGCCGAAGGGGCGATGTACGACTGGGCTACCGTCTATATGCGCGACGTTGTCCTTGCCACGCCGGCGCTCGCGAGCGCGGCCTACGCGGCGTTTTCGGGCGGTATGGCAGCGGCCCGCTTCGGCGGCGACGCCGTGCGCGCCCGTTTCGGCGCGCCGCAACTCGTGATGGCGAGCGCCTCGCTCGCGTGTGCGGGGATGATCGGCGCACTGCTGCTGCCCAATCCGTTCGCCGCGTTGACCGGTTTCACGCTGATGGGTCTTGGCTTGGCGAACATGATGCCGGTGCTGTTCGCGGCGGCCGCGCGGGTCGAAGGCATTCATCCGGCCGAAGGGCTCGCGCATGTCGCGGGGCTCGCTTATTTCGGACTGCTGCTCGGGCCAGTCATTATCGGCGGGGTCGCGCAGGTGACCAGTCTGCCGATCGGGCTGTCGGTGGTGGCAGTGTGTTCTGCGCTAATCGCGTTCGCCGGGCCCAAAGTGTTGCGGCGGTTGAAGATCTGATCAGGACCGGCCCGGTCGCGAATACCGTCACGCCGAGGACCCGGACGTTGCACACCTAGAGGTCGTGATAGGTATCGTAGGTGTTGCAGAAATCGTTGCGCACGACGAAGTTCGTATAGGTCATCGTGACGGAGTCTTCGAGGCCTTCTACGTAGTGCCACCAGCCGATTGGCAGGAACAGCAGGTCGCCGGGTCCGATCGTGCATTCAATCAGGTTCACCTGCTGCAGGGCCGGAAAACGCGTGACGTCGATCGCACTGCCGTCTACCTGCGAATAACAGTGCAAGTGGTTATACATATGCGGCGTATCTGACATCGGAACCAGCTTGACCCGCTTGCGCCCAATCACCTGCGCCATGAAGTTATTGGTCAGGTCATGGTGAAACGGCGTCTTCGTGCCGGCCGGCCCAAACCAGAAAAAACCCGTATCTGGCGACGCGGGATCGAGATACTCGCGAATAGTCGGCACATCCGCCCACAACGCGGCAAGAGACGCGCGATTTTGCGTGGTGTTGTTCGCCGTCATATAAAAATCGTTGGTCGCGCCACTGCCCTCAACCAGATCGACATATTCGCGAAACGGCATGATTCGCTTCAGATTCGGCTGGTTGATTTCGTAGTTGGGATCGGAGTTACGACCAAACTGCACTTCAACTTCGCAATCACCGCAGCGCGCGCGAAAGTAATCAAAATTCCATTGTGTGCGGGCCGGCCACGAATCGAATGCGCCCGTGATAATCACCGGCCGGTTCTGAAAGTAGTAGTGCTCAAAGAATTCGTCACGCGAGAGCCGCTCGCACCGTTCGACTGCGCCGCCACTCTCTCGCATACGGCTCAACTGGCCGTACACAGATAGCGTCCAGTCACGCTTGCGCAAACGATTGCGCATACGCGTACCGCCTTGAAGGTACGGGCTTGCCAACGCGGTGTTGATTTCGAGCGTGGCTTCTGCGGGATTGAATCCCTGTTGCAGCAACGCTGCATGTACGGCGGGCGGCGTCGCGCCCAGCAGCAGATTTTCGGCTATCCAGCGACGCCAGTCGTCGATCGATCGGGTCACGTTTTTCTCCCTGCATGGTGATTCATCCGCTTATTAGACTCTCATGCGGTCACCCAAAAGAAAAGGCGTGCAATCCTAAAAGGATGCACGCCTTAAATCATCCGACAGACGGCAGGCAAAACGCCTACCGTCATGCCACTTGATACTTACATCTTGACCACGTCCAGCAGCGTCTTCTTGCCGCCCTTGTAGTCATACAGCGAGATCACGCCGTGCTGCAGGTCGCCGTGCGAATCGAACGTCGTTTCGCCAATCACGCCCTTGTAGTCCGTCGTCGGCATGGCTGCCAGGATCTTTGCCGGATCCGTCGAGTTAGCACGCTTCATAGCGTCGACGATGATATACACAGCGTCATACGTGAACGGAGCGTAGATCTGGATCGGTTGGCCAAAACGCTTTTGGTACTTGGCTTCGAACGCCTTGCCGCCAGCCATCTTCTCGAGCGCCATACCGGCTTCCGAGCAGACGATGTTGTCGGTTGCGTCGCCAGCCAGGTCGGACAGCTGGTCGGTACAGACACCGTCACCTGCCAGAACCTTGGCACGCAGGCCGAGCTGCTTGGCTTGCTTGGCGAACGGGCCGCCGGTGGCGTCCATGCCGCCGTACATGATCGCGTCAGGGTTTTCACCCTTGATCTTCGTCAGAATGGCGCGGAAGTCGACGGCCTTGTCGTTAGTCGCGTCATGCGACATCACGTTGATGCCGAGCGACTTGGCGGTCTTCTCGAACTCGTTTGCCAGACCCTGGCCGTAAGCCGTCGAGTCGTCGACAATCGCGACGCTCTTCACCTTCAGGTCCTTGGATGCGTAGTTAGCCAGTGCCGGGCCCTGTTGTGCATCGGTGGCCACGACGCGATACGTTGTCTTGAAACCCTGTTGCGTGTACGCCGGGTTCGTTGCCGACGGCGAGATCTGCACGATGCCTGCATCGCTATAGATCTTCGAAGCCGGAATCGAGGTGCCCGAGTTCAAGTGGCCGACCACTGCGACGACCTTGTCGTCGACCAGCTTCTGCGCAACTTGCGTTGCCGTACGCGGGTCAGCCGCGTCGTCTTGGGCGTCGAGTTGCAACGTGACTTTCTGGCCGCCAATCGTCAGACCCTTGGCGTTGATTTCTTCAACCGCCAGACGAGCGCCGTTTTCGTTGTCTTTACCCAGGTGAGCAATGCCGCCGGTAAGCGGTGCGACGTGGCCGATCTTGACGACCTCGTCCGCCACCGCGCCCGTTGCCAACGACGCAAACAACAGGGCCGCAGCGCTGATCGGCAACAGCTTTTGAATCTTGATGTTCATGTAAGTCTCCAGTTTCGGTCCCAAAAACAACGTAATCGCCCTGTGCCCCCCGCTTCCTTCTCGTGTCGCTCAATCCCGTGGACGACCACGCCGGTTGCATCGTTATGCACTTGGCCAGCACGAAAACCAGTCTGTTTGTGGCAGGCGGCTATGCGTACTTGCGCGCAAGTGTAGGCTATCAAATTAAATTGTGGGATTTTTTTGAGGAAGTGGTATGAACACCAATAGCGTTTATCCCACAAGGTCGAATGGAGAACTTGTCGCCATCCCGGAAAGCACCGACCCATGCGGGTTTCCGCTAAGCAGGGGATTTTTTTGGCACGCCCACCTAAAGG
>JBEKNG010000188.1:0-8782 GCA_049523075.1 Paraburkholderia sp. | reverse complement strand
AATCGCCCGTTTGGTGGCGTCGATGCAGCCCTCGGCCGCGTGTGTCTCGTCGTACGTCGAGAGCGACAGATCGGAGCCGTCGAACGGGCTGCCGGACGAGAGCGCCGCGGCGAGCTTCACCTCGGAGCCCACCACCTCGCGCACGAAGTCGAGAATGTTGCGCGGGCTGCGATAGTTGGTGGTCTCCTTGAGTGTCGTCCAGCCGGGCAGATCGACCGGCGCGCGCATGTACAGATTCTGCAGCGGGTCTTCGAGCCACCACCATGCCGCGTCCGGCCGCAGCAGGCGCTCGAGCGCGCCGACCCAGGGCTGCTGAAAGTCCTGGCCTTCGTCGACGATCAAGACGTCGAATTGCCAGCGCGCGTCGATTGGCGTGTCGGCAAAGATCCGTTCGAGCTGGTCGAAAATGTCGGCGGACTGGAAGTCCGGCGTACGGCCGCCGTCGCGGGCAATCCAGTCGCACAACTGGTGATAGTTCGCCACTTTCGCCTCGGGCGGCGCCACCCGCGCGATATGGTCGGCGAGCGGCCGGTTGAAACAGACATACAAGGGCCGCTCGCCACGCGCCACCGCGTCCTTCATGACCTGCACGGCCAGTTGCGTCTTGCCGGAGCCCGCTGTGCCCGCGACGCGCAGGCGAAACGGCGTGAACTCGAGCCGCCGCGCCCACGTTGCCAGACCGCCGGCGAGTCTTGTGACCAGCGTGCCCGCCTGGCCGACCAGAGCGCTGGCGTCAGGCGTTAGCGCGAGTTCGTCGGCGAGAAAGTGGTGAATCTTCGCGGCGCAGGCAAACCGTGGCTCGTCGGCCGGCAACGCCTCGCGGATGATCGCGGCAAGACGCTCCTTACGCGTCGCGTCGACGATGCGCGCTGGATTCACACCAGCAATCGCCGCATCCTTCACGACGTGGTCCGGGCAGTAGAGCAATTCCTCGATGAAATAGGTGCCCGCGCCGAAGGCTGCGGTAAAGCGCCGGTGCATGCCTTCGATGGTGTGTGCCAGCGCGATCGCCACGTTGCGCTCGGTCTGCAGGTAGACCTTGACGAGCCCCTTGGGAGTCTCGCGCAAAAAGCCGGTTTTCTGTTCGACGATCATCACCCGCCCCGAGGGACTGACGATCACGAAATCGGCTTCGCCGAACACCGAGAAGCCCTGGTTGAGCCGCGTCCAGTGCACGCCGTGATACACGGTGTAATCGTCGGACAGGGCCCCTTCCAGCAGCGCAAGGGTTTCGCGCTCGCGCGCCGCGGCGCCGGTGGCAGCGAGGTTCTTCCAGTCGTCGGGGACAATGCGGGCCATGCGGTGCCTCGTCATGTTCGGGTGCGCCCATTGTACGCAACGCACATGCCTTGCCGGCATCGGCCGTTCGGCTGAATGGGTAATGACAGGCTGCATCGTGTATTGTTACTGGTTGAACGCCGCACTCGCGTGCGGCTTGCCAACCAGGAAAACCAGCAAAACAGGATCTGCCGAATGATTACGATCTGGGGACGCGCCAACTCGGTCAACGTCCAGAAAGTGTTGTGGTGTTGCGACGAGCTCGTGCTGCCGTACGAGCGTATCGATGCGGGCCTGCAGTTCGGCCGCAACAACGAGCCGGAATATCTGGCGATGAATCCCAACGCCCGCGTTCCGACGCTGGTCGACGGCGATTTTGTGCTGTGGGAATCGAATTCGATCCTGCGCTATCTGGTCATGCAATACGGCTCTTCGAGCCCGCTCTATCCGCCGGAGCCAAAGCAGCGCGCCAGCGTCGACCGCTGGCTGGACTGGTCGCTGTCCACGCTGCAGCCCGCCGAACGTCCGGTGTTCTGGACCCTTATCCGCACGCCGGTCGCCGAACGCAACGCAGCCCAACTGGCCACCGACCTCGCCGCCGTCACCGTGTTGTGGAAGGTCGTCGATACGCATCTGCAAGGGCGCTTTTTCCTCGAAGGCGAGAAGTGCACGCTGGCTGATATCGTGATCGGCGCGTTTGCAAAACGCTGGTTTGGGCTCGAAGGCATCGAACGGCCCTCGCTGCCGAATCTCGAACGCTGGTACTCGCGCCTCGCTACTCGCACGGGCTTCAAGAAGTACATCGATCTCCCGCTAACCTGACCGCCTGCCCTGATCTGATATGACAATTACGCTCTACGCCTGGGGCACGCCGAACGGCCGCAAGGTCAGCGTCGCCCTGGAAGAAATGGAGCTGCCGTACACGGTGGTTCCGATCAACATCGGCAAGCGGGAGCAGTTTCAGCCCGAATTCCTGCGCATCAGCCCGAACAACAAGATTCCGGCCATCGTCGATCCGAACGGCCCCGCTGCTGCGGGTAATTCGGATGGTTCGGGTGGACAGCCGATCAGCGTGTTCGAATCGGGCGCGATTCTGCTCTATCTCGGCGAAAAGACCGGCAAGTTCCTGCCCGCCAGTCTGCGCGATCGGGTGCCGGTGCTTGAATGGCTCATGTGGCAGATGGGCGGCTTCGGGCCGATGCCCGGGCAGGTGCACCATTTCGCCGCACTCGAAGCGGAAGCCGATCGCCGTTACGGCCTGAAGCGCTTCTCGGACGAAACGCACCGCCTGTATGGCGTGCTCGACCGGCGGCTGGCGGATGTGGAGTTCGTCGCGGGGGAACTGTCGGTGGCGGATTTCGCGATTCTCGGTTGGGCCTGGCGGCACGAACGCCACAAGGTCGACCTCGCCACCTATCCCAACGTGCGACGCTGGTACGAAACGCTGTTCGCGCGTCCCGGCGTGCAGCGCGGTTTTGCGGTGAAACTCGACTAAGGGCCACGCCGTCCGGCATCGATCGCGAACGTGGCATAAGACAGGCATAAACGCGGACATCGCCGGCACGCTCGCCATCGCCCATCCGCGCCGAACCGCGATGGACCTTATAATCTGCCTATGAAGAACGCAAAGCCTTCCACGGTCGCCGAAAAAGCCGCCCTTGCGCAAGCCTCGGCTCCCGAGAGCACGCACGACCATCTGCATGGTCATGCACACGATCACGATCACGAGCATGATCATGGGCACCTCCAGGCCGCTTCACCGGAAGCCGCGCTGGTGCTGGCAGAGGAATATTGCCGCGAACGCGGCGAGAAACTCACGCCGATCCGGCGCAAGGTGCTGGAGCTGCTGCTGACCTCGGGCCGCGCCACCAAGGCGTATTCGCTGCTCGACGACATGCGGCAGATTCACCCCGGCTCCGCGCCGCCCACGGTTTACCGGGCGCTCGACTTCCTGCTCTCGGCCGGGCTCGTGCATCGGATCGAATCGATCAACGCATTCACCGTATGCCACGACCTGACCCAATGTCAGCATGGCATTCTGGTGGTGTGCCAGCAGTGCGGCAACGTAACCGAGCTGCATCAGCCGAAGCTGCGGCAGGCGCTGGTGGCACAGATCGAAGACGCCGGCTACCGTCTCGCGAGCGAGGAAATCGAGTTGAAGGGCTTGTGTTCCGCATGCCAGGCCGCTGAGGCCGGTGCTGCGGCCAAGGCGGACGCGAGCGCCAAGGCGACGACGAGCGGCGCCTGATCCCCGTCAGAAAACGCCGGATCCGCCCCAAGTTTTGCTGACCTTGGGGGATTCACTCAATGCGCCAGCTTCAGCGGCGCCTCACCGCAAAATGCGGCCTGCGCTCAGCCGGCTGCCCGGGCGTCGATCGCGTCGTGCAGCAGGTCGATCAGCTCTTCCGGCTTAGCCGGTTTGGTCATGAAATGCTGGAAGCCCTCGCCGATGCTGCGTAAGCGATAGGCGTCGTCGGTGTGGCCGGTCAGCGCCACCGCGACCGCTGGCGCATGATCGCCACGAATCTCGTGATCGCGAAGCCGCTGGATCAGGTAAAAGCCGTCCATACAGGGCAGTTCGAGATCGCAAACTACCGCATCGGGTGACAATCGCAGCGCCGCTTCGACGCCCTCTTCCGCATCCGCCACTGCGACGACATGCGCGCCCTCCGATTCAAGCAACTGCGTCAACGATTCCCGGCTTTGCAGGTCATCTTCGACGAGCACGATTGTTGCCTGATCGAGTTTCAACACTCCGTTCATTTTTGGGTTGTTGCTAAAAAGCAGGTTAGGCCCGACAAGTGGCCATTGTATCGCGCTCGACGTTGCGGTCCCGTTGACCTCGCTTGTTCGCGATGCGCAGCTCGCAAGGTCCGACTCAATTTCGCGCGATGAGTTGCAGTCGTTCCGTAACAAAAATGCCTGTGAGTCGCCGTGCCGCTGCGACATGCCGTGCATCCTCCTACGCCGACAAGCCATACGCACGAAACAGGCCACACGCCTGAAACAGGCCCATTTGGCCCGTCGCCTTTGCGTCTTCGCGCGGCACGCCGGACCAGCGTTTTCCGGCCAGGGCCCCGAGGGCCCATCATTAGTAGCACGACGCGTGCCTTGGCCGGCACGGGCGACGCGCTGCTGCCCACGTCGATCGTGAAGCGCCGCAGTCGCCTGGATCGAGGCCCACGCCGCCCGTGCCGCCGCCTCCGCGCAGTTCCGTGGCCATCGATCCAGGACCCGCTGCGACACAACGACAATGCGCAAAAATTGCCACGTAACGCCATTTTTTGCCTGATTTGCTTAGGTGTAAACGATGGCTTCAAAGCGCCACTATTTTCCGGGCGGCGCCGCCCGTCGGTGCTAAATTTCCATCCAGGCGACGACCGTGGCGTGCATCAAGTGGGCTGCCGGCGCATTGCACCCGTGTCCTGCACGGAGTCCGGCCGAGCGCGACAAAGACAACAAACCGATCGGGCAAACCGTCCTTGGAGGAGCATGCGGCATGAAGATCAAGAAGGCGATCGACCGTATTCCCGGCGGGCTGATGCTCGTTCCCCTGCTGCTCGGCGCATGCGTGCATACATTCGCGCCGCACGCCGGCAAGTTCCTGGGGTCTTTCTCCAATGCGCTGATTACCGGCACGCTGCCGATCCTCGCAGTATGGTTCTTTTGCATGGGCGCCAGCATCAGCCTGAAGGCGACGCCGATCGTGCTGCGCAAAAGCGGCGTTCTGGTTGTCACGAAGGTGCTCACGGCGGCCGTGGCGGGGGTGATTGCCTCGCACTTTCTGCCACCCGGCGGCATCACTTCGGGCTTTCTCACCGGCCTGTCGGTGCTCACCGTGATCTGCGTGATGAACGAGAGCAACGGCGGTCTGTATATGGCGCTGATGCAGCAATATGGCACCAAAGAAGAAGCGGGCGCGTTCTGTTTGATGTCGCTTGAGTCGGGTCCGTTCATGACGATGGTGACGCTCGGAATCGCCGGGCTCGCGACCTTTCCGTATGCGACCCTGCTCGGCGCCCTGCTGCCGTTTGTGATCGGCTTTATCCTCGGCAATCTGGATAGCGACTTGCGGCAGTTCTTCGGCCAGGCCGTAGCCGTGATGGTGCCGTTCTTTGCGTTTGCGCTCGGCAACAACCTCGATTTTCGCGTCATCCTCGACACGGGTCTGCTCGGCGTGCTGATCGGCATCTGCGTGATTTTCGTGACCGGCACCACGCTCGTGCTGGCCGATCTTTTTCTCGCGCGCGGCAATGGCACGGCGGGCATAGGCGCCGCGTCGACCGCGGGCGCAGCGGTCGCCGTGCCGCAGATCATCGCCGGCATCGAACCGCGCTATGCCGCTGTCGCACCCGCGGCGACCGCGCTGGTCGCGACGTCGGTGGTGGTGACCTCGCTGCTCACGCCGATCCTCACTGCCATCTGGGCGCGCCGCTGGGGCGTCCTCTCGGCAGGCTACCTGAGCAAGCACCCGGCCTCGGCCGAGCCGCTACCTGAGAGCCGCGAAAGCCGCCAGCATCCCGATGCTAATGACAATCACGGACTCGAGCCCACGCTCCATCATCCGTTGAAGTAGTCTCTCCTTTTCAACCCGACAATACCTGATCTCACGATGCACGAACTCGACCCCGCTACCCTCGAAGCCCTCCGTCATGTCAGCACGGCCACGCTCACCACGCAGTTATTCAAGCGCGGGCTGCGCAACACGTTTATGCAGGGCGTCGCGCCGCTTGCTACGCCGACCGGCGAAAATCTGGTGGGGCCAGCGTTCACCTTGCGCAACATCCCTTCACGCGAGGACATCGACGTCCTCGAACTGTTTGCGAATCCGGAGTACGCGCAGCGCAAATGCGTCGAAACGATTCCCGCTGGACACGTGCTGGTGCAAGACTGCCGCGGCGAGCGTAATAGCGCGTCGTTTGGCTCGATCCTGACGCAGCGCCTGAAGATGCGCGGCGTCGCCGGCATGGTCTCGGACGGCCCCGTGCGCGACAGCATCACGATCGCCGCGCTCGGCCTGCCGGTGTTCTGCGCCGGCGCAAGCGCGCCGCCGAATCTGCTGCGCCATCACACAATCGATATCAACGTACCGATCGGCTGCGGCGGTGTGGCCGTGTTTCCGGGCGATGTGATCGTGGGCGACGCAGACGGCGTGGTGGTCATTCCGCGTGAGATGGCGGCAGACGTCGCCCAGGCTGCCGTAGAACAGGAGCAACTGGAGGAGTTCCTGACCGAGCGTATTCGCGAAGGTGCCGCGTTGCCCGGCACGTACCCGCCGAACGAAGAGACAAAGGCAGCCTACGAAGCGTGGAAGAAAACGCGTAACCCGTAATCGTTCACCTAGGCAGCGCGTCATCGGCTTGCCGCCTGACATTTCGACGCGCTGCCTTGCTTGCAGATTTCGATTCGTTCTCCGATATTTTCTCGCGTGTGATGCCCAGGGCTTGCACTTCACCTCCCCTACTTCCGCATCTTTCCTCGCCTTACCGCGCGATAACCTTCCATCCCAGCAGCGTGTACAACAGACCGACCGAGCGGCCGTTCTAGCGGGTCTCGCGGTGCGGCGCAAGGCCGTGCACCAGCAATGCCACCGCGTGGCGGGCGATGTCGTCGGGAGTCAAACTGCGTCGCACCGGATCATTGCGCCACATTTTCGAAGTGGCAAGCGGCAGGATGGTCAAACCCAGCAGCGTGAGAAACACCAGCGACGGCTCCAGGTCCGCGTTGACGCGCCCCTCTTTCTGCCACTGCTCGATCCGCGCCAATGAGGCCTTGTGATGGGTGTGGCCGAAGCGCTCGTGCATGCGCTGGCGCAACAGTCCCCCCTCACTGATCACCTCGCGGACCCACAAAGGCGGAAACCATGGGTTCTCGACCGCGACCGCGGCCATCCCGCGCGCCATTTGCGTAATCGCGGCCACCGGATCGTCCGGATTGGCCGCGAACGCACCGCCGATCGCCGTGCGCAACGGCAGGAACCGCTCGTCGATCAGTACGTCGAGCAACTGGTCGCGCGTCTTGAAGTAGTAATGCACCATCGCCGGCGTGAAGCCGGCCTCCCGGGCTATCGCGCCGAGCGTCGTGTCGACGATGCCCTGGCGCGCAAACAGCGTAAGCGCCGCGTCGAGCAACCGGGCGCGCTGTTCAGGCCCGCGTGCGCTGCCGGTGGGCCTGCCGGGCCGCCGCGCGGCGAGCGGCGCAGCCGCCGGGTCAGGCACCGCGGCTGCCGTCGTGACGTGAGCGGCAGGCGCGGCGCCCGCTGCCCGCGCAGCCTTTTTCTTTATCCTCGCTACGGCCGCTTTCGGCCTACGCTCATCGGACGGTGCAGTGGTCATTTCCCTTCCATTTGACGAAAGATATGGCATATATTAATCTACGAGTTAATTAATTTCAACCCATTCAACGTGGGCTTCACACCGTTCGCCAGGTCCCCATTCCATGAATCAACGCACCACCACCCCAGCGGAGCTCGCAACAGGCCCGGAGCATCCGCCCATTCGCCTGCTGTTTCCAGCACTGCTGCTGGTGATGCTGCTCGCGGCGCTCGACCAGACCATCGTGTCGACGGCGCTGCCCACTATCGTCGGTGAACTCGGCGGCCTCAATAACCTGTCATGGGTCGTCACCGCGTACCTGCTGACGTCGACCATCGTTGTGCCGCTATACGGCAAATTCGGCGATCTGTTCGGCCGCAAAATCGTGTTGCAGGCAGCCATTGTGTTGTTCCTCGTCGGCTCCGCGCTATGCGGGATTGCGCAGAACATGACCCAGTTGATCGTATTGCGCGCCCTCCAGGGTCTCGGCGGCGGCGGCCTGCTGGTGGTCACCATGGCGGCCATCGCCGACGTGATCCCGCCCGCCGAGCGCGGCCGCTTTCAGGGCGTATTTGGCGGCGTGTTTGGTCTCGCCACCGTCATCGGCCCGCTGCTCGGCGGCTTCCTGGTCGAGCATCTGTCATGGCGCTGGATTTTCTACATCAACCTGCCGCTCGGCGTGATCGCGCTGGCCGTGATCGGAGCGGTGTTCAAACCTCACACTGCGCATATCAAGCACACCATCGACTACATGGGCGCCGCATTTCTGGCGGGCGCGCTCACCTGCATCATCCTGTTCACGAGCCAGGGCGGCACGATCCTGCCGTGGTCTTCACCGCAACTGTGGTTCACGCTCGTGATGGGATTCGTCTGTATCGGCGGCTTTATTTACGAAGAGCAGCGCGCAGCCGAGCCCATCATGCCGCTCGAACTGTTCAAACAACGCACCTTCCTGCTGAGCAGCCTGATCGGCTTGATCATCGGCGTCTCGCTGTTCGGCTCGGTGACGTTCATCCCGCTGTATCTGCAGGTAGTTAAAGGTTCAACTCCTTCCGAAGCCGGAATGCAGATGCTGCCGATGATGGGCGGCTTGCTGGTGATGTCGGTCATCACGGGGCGCGTGATCAGCAAGATCGGCAAATACCGTATGTTCCCGATCGGCGGCACGTTCCTCGTGGCCGTGGCGATGA
>JBEKNG010000187.1:0-8790 GCA_049523075.1 Paraburkholderia sp. | reverse complement strand
GAGCCAACCAATTAGAATTGGCCGAAACCCTTGTGTCAAGCGGGGTTGCGCCGGATTAGAAGGCACTTTAGAGGGGGTTTTGATAACGAAATCTTGCAGCCGATGAGTGCGAAGACAACTCGTCCGCCGAGCCTGGTGGTTTTGGCCCAGAAAGTGGGAAACAGCGGACAACGCGATGCGCCGTATGCGACGCACGCGTGGCCTGGATAACAAAAAGCCCGCGGACCATGCCGCGGGCTTTTTGTTGATACAAAGACTACGAACAGTATGAAGTGGCTTAGTGCTTCACCACATCCGTTGCGCCCTCTTTACCGGGCTCTGCCGCGACGGGCGTGGCAGGCTTCGGCTCTTCTTCCGGCAACGCTTGCGGCACACGTTCGAGCGCCAGTTCGAGCACCTTGTCGATCCAGCGGACTGGCACGATTTCGATAGCGTTCTTCACGTTGTCCGGAATCTCCGTCAGATCCTTGACGTTTTCTTCCGGGATCAGTACCAGCTTGATGCCGCCGCGATGCGCTGCGAGCAGCTTTTCCTTCAGTCCACCGATCGGCAACACTTCACCACGCAGCGTGATTTCGCCCGTCATCGCGACGTCGGCGCGCACCGGAATGCCGGTCAACACCGACACCAACGCGGTCGTCATCGCGATACCAGCGGACGGACCATCCTTCGGCGTCGCGCCTTCCGGCACGTGAATGTGAATGTCCTGCTTCTCGAACGCTTCGTCCTTGACGCCCAGACGGCGCGAACGTGAACGGACCACCGTGCGCGCTGCTTCGACGGATTCCTTCATCACGTCGCCCAGCGAACCCGTGCGAGTCACAGCGCCCTTACCCGGCATCACCGCGGCTTCAATGGTCAGCAGATCGCCGCCCACTTCCGTCCACGCGAGACCCGTGACCTGGCCGACCTGGTTTTCCTTCGCTGCCAGACCGAAGTCGTACTTGCGCACGCCGAGGAAAGTGTCGAGATTCGTACCGTCGACCTTCACAGCGCCTTCCGCCTTCTTCAGCAGAAGCATCTTCACGACCTTGCGGCAGATCTTCGAAATTTCACGCTCGAGAGAACGAACGCCCGCTTCACGTGTGTAGTAACGAATGATGTCGCGGATTGCGGTTTCCGTGACATCGACCTCGCCTTCCTTCAGGCCGTTGTTCTTCTTCTGCTTCGGCAACAGATAGCGTTGCGCAATGCTGACCTTCTCGTCTTCCGTGTAACCCGACAGACGGATCACTTCCATCCGGTCGAGCAACGGCGGCGGAATGTTCAGCGAGTTCGACGTCGCCACGAACATCACGTCCGACAGATCGAAGTCCACTTCGACGTAGTGGTCGGCGAACGTATGGTTCTGCTCCGGATCAAGCACTTCCAGCAATGCCGACGACGGATCGCCGCGGAAATCCTGCCCCATCTTGTCGACTTCGTCGAGCAGGAAGAGCGGATTGCGCACGCCGACTTTGGTCAGGCTTTGCAGAATCTTGCCGGGCATCGAACCGATGTACGTCCGGCGGTGGCCGCGAATTTCGGCCTCGTCGCGCACGCCACCGAGTGCCATACGCACGAACTTGCGATTCGTTGCGCGTGCAATCGATTGACCCAGCGACGTCTTACCGACACCCGGAGGCCCAACGAGGCACAGGATCGGCGCTTTGACCTTGTCCACGCGTTGTTGGACCGCAAGATATTCGAGAATGCGTTCTTTGACTTTCTCGAGACCGAAATGGTCTTCGTCGAGCACGCGTTCCGCATTCGAGAGGTCGTTGTTGACCTTGCTCTTCTTGCGCCACGGCAAGCCGATCAGCGTGTCGATATAGTTGCGCACGACGGTAGCTTCCGCCGACATCGGCGACATCAGCTTCAGCTTCTTCAGCTCGGCGTCAGCCTTCTTCTTGGCTTCCTTCGGCATGCGAGCGGCCGTGATGCGTTTCTCAAGTTCTTCGAGATCCGCACCTTCTTCGCCTTCGCCCAGTTCCTTCTGGATCGCCTTGACCTGCTCGTTCAGGTAGTACTCGCGCTGGCTCTTTTCCATCTGGCGCTTGACACGCCCGCGGATGCGCTTTTCAACCTGCAGGATGTCGATCTCGGCTTCGAGTTGCGCGAGCAGATGCTCGAGGCGCTCGATGACCGGGAACATCTCGAGGATGTGTTGCTTCTGGTCGAGCTTGAGCGGCAGATGCGCCGCAATCGTGTCGGCCAGACGGCCGGCTTCGTCGATGCCCGAAAGTGAGGTCAGAATCTCCGGTGGGATCTTCTTGTTCAGCTTCACGTACTGATCGAACTGCGACACGATCGCGCGGCGCAGCGCTTCAGTTTCAGCGCTGTCGGCATGGTCGGGTTCGAGCGGCATGACTTCGCACGAAAACTGGGTTTCCTGCTCTTCGATCGAGAGCGTCTTCGCGCGCTGCAAGCCTTCGACGAGCACCTTCACGGTGCCGTCCGGCAACTTCAGCATTTGCAGGATGTTGGCAATACACCCTACTTCGTACATGTCCTTTTCGGTCGGCTCGTCTTTCGCAGCCGTCTTCTGGGCGACGAGCATGATGTGCTTGCCGCCTTCCATCGCTGCTTCGAGAGCCTTGATCGACTTCGGGCGGCCTACGAAGAGCGGAATCACCATGTGCGGGAAAACGACTACATCACGCAGCGGGAGCAGCGGGAGCGTAGTCCGTTCCGGCGGAAGGAGTTGGGTTCCTGACATTTCATTTCCCCATGAGTGGTATCAGTTCGTTCGATAGGTGAGGCCTGCAAAAACGATTACAAGGCCTCCGCGTGTGGGAAAAGTTCAGTGACTCCAAAGGAAACACAACCATCCTAACCCAAGATAAACAAAAAAGCCGTTCACGTTGCCATGAACGGCCTTTTTTGCAGAACTCGTTAAGCCGATCAATTCGAACCCGCGACCTTGGGCGCGTCTTCGTAGATCAGCAGCGGTTTGCCGTCGCCGTCGATAACGTTGTCGTCGATGATGACCTTGCTAACACCTTTCATCGCCGGCAACTCATACATGACGTCGAGCAAAGCCTGTTCCAAGATCGAGCGCAGACCACGCGCACCGGTCTTGCGACGAATTGCCTTGCGTGCCACCGCCTGCAGTGCACCCGGACGAATCTCAAGCTCGACGCGTTCCATATTGAACAGCTTGTGATATTGCTTCACCAGCGCGTTCTTCGGTTCGACGAGAATCTTCATCAGCGCCACTTCGTCGAGCTTGCCGAGTGTGGCGACTACCGGCAGACGGCCGATCAGTTCAGGAATCAGCCCGAACTTGATCAGATCTTCCGGCTCAACCTCGCGCAGCACTTCGCCGGCGTCACGGTCCTGCTTGCTTTTGACGCTGGCTCCAAAGCCAATCCCGGTCTTTTCCGTGCGGTCGACAATAACCTTTTCAAGGCCGTCGAACGCGCCACCGCAAATGAACAGAATATTGGTAGTGTCGACCTGGATGAAATCCTGATTCGGATGCTTACGACCACCTTGCGGCGGCACCGACGCCATCGTGCCTTCAACCAGCTTCAGCAAAGCCTGTTGAACACCCTCGCCCGACACGTCGCGGGTGATGGAGGGGTTATCCGACTTGCGGCTGATCTTGTCGATTTCGTCGATGTAGACAATCCCACGCTGGGCCTTGTCGACTTCGTAATTGCAGTTCTGCAAGAGCTTCTGAATGATGTTCTCGACGTCTTCACCGACATAGCCGGCTTCCGTCAGCGTCGTCGCATCGGCAATCACGAACGGGACGTTCAGAAGGCGCGCGAGCGTCTGGGCGAGCAGGGTCTTGCCGGAACCGGTCGGGCCGATCAGCAGGATGTTGCTCTTCGACAGCTCGATTTCATCCTTCTTGTCGAGGTGCTTGAGGCGCTTGTAGTGGTTGTAAACAGCCACTGCAAGGATCTTCTTCGCGCGTTCCTGCCCGATGACGTACTGATCGAGAATTTCGCGGATTTCCTGCGGACTCGGCAAATCGGACTTGGACAAGCCCGCTTCAATGCCCGCGCCTGAAGCCTCATCACGGATGATTTCGTTGCACAGGTCGATACATTCATCGCAGATGAAGACCGACGGGCCTGCAATCAGCTTTTTGACTTCATGCTGGCTCTTGCCGCAGAACGAGCAATACAACAGCTTTTCGCTGTTTGAACCTTTTTTGTCCGCCATAGATGTGTGAGCCTCCGGACACTCGATTACATGATACGCCGTTTGCCCCTGCCTCGCAGTTGGGGCGAATGAGCAAAAGCAGTGACGGCGCTTGCCGCAGGCGTTTGGACGAATCTAATTATTTCACACCAAAACGCGGTCGTTCCCGTCCTCAAAAAAGGGCGAGAACGCGCCGGATTATGGACGCTTGTGCAGCACCTGGTCGACCAGACCGTACGCCTGGGCGTCATCGCCGGACATGAAATTGTCGCGGTCGGTGTCGCGCGCGATGCGTTCGACCGGCTGGCCGGTGTGATGCGCGAGCAGTTGATTCAGCCGCTCCTTCAAATACAGGATTTCACGTGCCTGGATCTCGATGTCCGACGCCTGGCCCCGCGCGCCACCCAGCGGCTGGTGAATCATCACACGCGCATTCGGCAGCGTGAAACGCTTGCCTTTGGCGCCAGCCGCCAGTAGGAACGCGCCCATGCTGGCCGCGAGGCCCATGCACAGCGTCGAAACGTCCGGCTTGATGAATTGCATCGTATCGTAGATCGCCATCCCGGCCGAAACCGAACCACCCGGGCTGTTGATGTAAAAGCTGATGTCCTTGTCCGGATTCTCACTTTCCAGGAACAACAACTGTGCAACGACGAGATTGGCCGTCTGGTCGTTCACTTCGCCGACCAGAAACACCACCCGCTCCTTCAGCAGACGCGAGTAGATGTCATACGACCGCTCGCCGCGGCCGCTCGTTTCCACGACGATCGGCACGAGTCCGAGCGCCTGCGCTTCGAGATCCCGCGACGACTGGGAAGTCAACGTGTCCAGCATTTGGGCGCGAAAGGTCATGCAATAGATCCTTGTCTGGGAATATTTATTCGATACCGGACAGGTGAGTACAGCGACGCAGTATTCAAGTGCGCGAAGAGTCCGCAAACCCGGCGCAACGCGACCAGCACGACGCTCCAGAAAAAACGGCGTGCGGGCCGTCGCTCCGACAGCCGGCACGCCGTTGCAGCGGCGCTTACGCCTGCGCCGTTGCGCTTGCCAGCTCTTCGAAGCTCACTTCCTTGTCCGTCACCTTGGCCTTGCTGAGGACGAAATCGACGACGTTAGCTTCCACGACGTACGCTTCCATTTCTGCAAGGCGCTGCTGGTTGGAATAATACCAGCGGACGACCTCCTTCGGGTCTTCGTAGCTTTTCGCGAATTCGTCGACTTCGGCACGAATCTGCTCCGGCTTCGCCTGCAGGTTGTTGGCCTTGACCAGCTCGGCCAGCACGAGGCCCAGCTTCACACGGCGCTCAGCCTGTTCCTTGAACATTTCTGCCGGGATCGGCGCGTCGGCAGCGTTCGGCACGCCGCGCTGCGTCAGATCCTGACGCGCCATTTCGACGAGGCGCTGCTGGTCCTGTTCGACCAGAGCATTCGGCACATCCAGTTCGGAAATCTTCAACAGCGCGTCCATCACCTGGTTCTTGACGATGGATTGCGTGCGGCGCTTCGCTTCGCGCTCAAGGTTGTCCTTGATTTCAGCGCGCATCTTGACCAGATCGCCGTCTTCGATGCCGAGCGACTTCGCGAACTCAGCGTCGATTTCCGGCAGGTGCGGCCACTCGATCTTCTTCATCGTGATCGTGAACTGCGCCGTCTTGCCGGCGACGTCCTTGCCGTGATAGTCGGCCGGGAATGCCAGATCGAATTCCTTCGACTCGCCGACCTTCAGGCCGAGCGCTGCCTTTTCGAATTCCGGCAGCATGCGGCCTTCGCCGAGCACAAACGCGAAATCGTCCGCGCTGCCACCCTGGAATACTTCACCGTCAATCTTGCCGACGAAGTCCACCGTGACGCGGTCGCCGTCCTTGGCTGCGGTGTCCTCACCGCCGTCGCCGTGCTCACCCGCTTCGCCGCGCGCGTGGAAATGCACGCGCTGCTTGCGCAGGATATCCAGAGTACGGTCGATTTCCGCTTCGCTAATGGTGGTCTTGGTGCGCTCGATTTCAGCCGTGGCGACGTCGCCCAGCTTGACTTCCGGGTACACCTCGAAGGTCGCGTCGAAAGCGTAGTCGTTTTCTGCTGCGTCGGCCTTCGGCGCGAAGCTCGGCTGGCCAGCCACGCGCAGGTTTTCTGCGCGGCTGATGTCGAAGAATTCCTTGCCGACCCTGTCGCTCAGTACTTCGGCTTCCACCTGGCCCGAATACTGTTGCGTGACCATCTTGAGCGGCACCTTGCCTGGGCGGAAACCCGGCATGCGCACGTTCTTCGCGAGTTGGCGGATACGCGAATCCACTTCCTTCTGCACAGCATCCTTCGGCAGGGAAATCGTTACGCGGCGTTCGAGCTTGCCGAGGTTTTCAACAACGTTAGCCATGGCTTCAATCGTCCTAAAATTATTCGAGCGAATCAGTTATCTTCTTCGTGCCGCTTTTCGATGTCGCTTGGCATCGCGCGTCCCATCAATTCAGCGCCTGCGCCGCGGGCTTGCAGGCCACCGGCAGCACGGTTTGGGTCTAAAGAGCCGAATATTTTAGCAAACTATTCGTACGCTTAGCCGGGATTCGATGTTTCGCGCCCGTTTTTGTGTATTTTGGAGCCCCTTTGAGGCCGCTTGGGGATTGTTTGAGCGGTCTGCAGCAGTCTTTGCGCGGGCCTGGCGAGGTCTGCCGGGACCTACGCGTTCGATGCCGGCTATGCCGTTCGACATATTCAGTCGCACGCGGCATGCTGATAAGCTAGCGGACGCGTTCGGGCCCATGCCCCCGCTCCGCCATCGCCTCGATTCTTACCCTCAAGAGACACCATGCCGAACCCGTCGTCCGCGCCCGTCGTCGTCGTTGCCCCCGATTCTTTTAAAGGTTCGCTTAGCGCCGAACAGGTGGCGCTTGCCATCGCAACCGGCGTGACGCGCGCACGGCCGGATGCCGTCCTACGCATCTGCCCGATGGCCGATGGCGGCGAGGGTACGCTCGACGCCATGCTCACAGGCGGCGGCGAGCGCCGCACGCTTACCGTGCGCGGCGCCGCAGGGGCCGTGCGCGAAGCAGCCACGGGCCTCCTTGCCGACGGCAGCGCGATTGTCGAGACGGCCGAGATCGTGGGCATTACCGATCCGGTCGGCATGGGGATACCGGTTGAAGCACGCAGTTCCCGAGGCATGGGCGAAGCGATCCGCGCGTTGCTCGATGCCGGCGTACGGCGCTTTTTCGTCGCGCTAGGCGGCAGCAGCACCAATGACGGCGGTGCAGGCCTGCTGGCCGGCCTCGGCATGAGGCTGTTCGATACCGAGGATCAGGAGCTCGAGCCTACGCCGGAGCAACTGGCCCGCCTCGCCCGTGTGGACGTATCGCAACTCGATGCGCGGCTCGCCGGTGCATCGTTCGTCGGCATGTCCGACGTGGACAATCCGCTCACCGGCGAACATGGCGCTACAGCGATCTTCGGGCCGCAAAAAGGCGTGCAGCCCGGACAGATCGCAGGCGTCGACGCGGCCCTTGCCCGCTTCGCCGACCTGATCGAACCCGCGCTGCAGCGCACGGCGCGCAACCTGCCCGGCGCGGGTGCGGCCGGAGGCCTGGGTTTCGCGCTGCATATGCTCGGCGCGCAGTTCGAACCGGGCGCGGAAACGGTCGCGCGGCTGGTCGGCCTCGACGCCGCGCTCAGTGGGGCAGACTGGCTCATCACCGGCGAAGGCCGCTCGGATGTGCAGACCCTGCACGGCAAGGCGCCGTTCATCGCCTGCGGCCACGCGCGCGCTGCGGGCGTGCCGGCCACGCTGTTGTCGGGCGCGGTGGACCCGGCCGCGCTGCCGCGCCTGTCCGAACACTTCAACGGTTGCTTCTCGCCGGCGCCCGGTCCGATCACGCTAGAGGTTGCGATCCGCGACGCCGCCACCCTGCTCGCCAACGAAGCCGAGCAACTGACGCGCCTGAAATACGGCATGCGTTGACCGGTGAGGCGGTTGCGGCAACAATCACACCGCCACTTCCGCCTCCACTCAATCTCGGGACGACCATGAAGGCCTCCGCCAAAGCCGGACTCGAACAGTTTCTGACGTATCGCCTGCATGTCTTGAACAAGCTTGCCGAGCGCGGCATCGGCGAGCGCTACCAGGAAAAACTCGGCGTGACACTGCCGGAGGCGCGCGTGATTGCGTCAGTGGGATCGTTCGGGCCTTTCTCGATCATGGATCTGGCGCGGCACGCAAACCTCGATAAAAGCCAGGCCAGCCGCGCGGCCGAAGCGCTCATCAGGCAGGGGCTTGTGCAGCGCCAGGCAAGCGAAGAAGACGGACGCGTCGTACTGATTTCCTTGACGCCCGCAGGACGCGAACTGTACCGCAAGGTCATGCCGATCGCCCGTAAGTGGAACGCCGATCTATTCGATTGCCTCAATGAGGACGAGAAAGCGGCGCTCGGCGCCACGCTCGACAAAATTATCGAGAGCGTGCACGCACGCAACGAGTGATAGTGCACGATAAAACTCGCCGGATCCACCGGATGGTTTGAGGCGCTCGCAACCCTGCCGTCAAAGTCGATCCCGAGCAGATTCGATGCGCAAACCTCGGCGTTTCGAGGATCAGGGGATCTGGTTGTGCGAACAACCAGTTTGGAGATTGCTGCGTGAAGCCAAATACGATTGCCTGGGTGGCTGCCC